>JBEPWY010000157.1:0-8192 GCA_041642185.1 Marivirga sp. | reverse complement strand
GGCTCAATAGAAATCTTTCTCTTTCAATTGTAACCAAAACATAAAGATAATAATTTCCTTTGGCTTTGTAAGTCCAAATCCTTTATGTTAATTTGATTAAGATTTTATTGTTTTTATGATAAATGGCACAATTTTAGCGAGACTGAATGTAAATGATGAATTTCAATAAAACCATAATGCAATATCTTATCAAGATTACATGCTTACTTTTTTTCTCAGTATTTTTCATGGCTGAAAACAGTGCTCAAAGTAATTTATTTGGAAATGTTCGGTCAGCATTAAAAGCAGGTAGTTCCAAGGAGTTGGCTAAATATTTTCATGAAACTGTAGAATTAAACATCAATGGTGAGTCGGATAATTATAGCAATACCCATGCTGAAATATACTTAAAAGATTTTTTTAAAAAATATGAGCCTGTGGGTTTTGAATATGTGCATCAAGGTAGCTCAAGTGAGGGCTTACAATATGCCATTGGCAGTTATAGTTATTCAGGTGGCAATTTTCAAGTTTTAATCCGTATCAAAAAATTCTCCGGTACTGATAAAATCTATATTATCGATTTCTTGAAAGAGTAATAACCTACAAAATTTTGCTTTTCTATTCTTCGCTACTTACTCAAATCAAAAGGTTTGCAAATTTTATTTACCGTGTATAGATCCTACACTCTTACTAATAACCATCTATAAACCCAGATTGCCTTTAAGCCTTTGTGTATTGACATTTAAGTTTTATAAGGGTAAATTGATCAAATGAAAAGTTTCAATACTTGATACTGCTCAATTATTATTTCAATAAAACACCCAATCATGAGAAAACTTAATTTTATCATTATTTTACTTATGCTTTCTGTAAGCCTGAAAGCCCAGGAAAACCTGAAATATCAAAAACCACCCGAAGAGATTCTTGATCTGGTAGATGCGCCACTAGCGCCATCAGTATTAATAGATAAAAAAGGTGAAAATGTGATATTGTTATTCCGTGATCCTTACAAGTCCATTGCAGAATTATCGGAAGAAGAAATGCGGCTAGGGGGCTTGAGAATAAATCCTAAAACCAACATAGGCAGTAGAACGACTTACTACAACAACATTAAAACAAAGGAAGCACTTAAGGCATCTATTACTGATGTAAAAGGCCTTCCTGAAAATCCACGTATGGCTAATTTCAATTGGTCGCCCGATCAGCAAAAAATAGCATTTACTCATACTACTGATAATGGTGTTGAAGTATGGGTGCTAGACATTAAAACAGCTACTGCAAAAAAATTAACTGAGGAAATTGTAAATGCCAATCTGGGCAACCCTTTGGAATGGCAAAAAAATAATTCCGGCTTATTTGTGAATGTGTTGCCGTCCGATCGCAGTGCGTTGATAAAAACAACGGAGGCCATTCCTGATGGACCAATTATTTCTGAAAGCAAGGGTGAAAAAGCCCAAAACAGAACCTATCAAGACCTATTAAGCAATCCAAATGATGAGTTCAACTTTCAACAGCTGGCACTTTCAGGCCTAATCCTGCTATCACTTGACGGTAGTACAAAGCCTTTTTTACCAGCAGCCATGTATTCTGATGTATCAGTTTCTCCGGATGGAAAATATATTATGGTAGAAACAATTAAAAGACCCTTTTCTTATTTAGTACCCTATTATCGCTTCCCAAGTGAGACAAATATATATGACCAAACCGGCAAGCTGGTAAACAATGTAATGGATGTGCCTTTACAAGAAGTTTTGCCGCAAGGGTTTATGTCTGTAAGGGTTGGCAGAAGAAGTATGAACTGGAGGGCAGACAAGCCATCTACACTTATTTATGCAGAAGCACTAGATGAGGGCGACCCTGAGAAAGAAGTGCCATTTCGTGACGAAATTTTTGAGTTGGAAGCTCCCTTTACAGGTGAAGGAAAGCCAATGTTTAAAACCATTAACAGATTTTCTTACGTGCAGTGGGGCACTGAGAATCTAGCTGTAGCTCACGATTATTGGTGGAATACCCGAAACACAAAATCCTATGTATTCAATCCTTCTGATAATAAGCAGGAGCCAAAAGTGATTGTTGACCGCAGCTATCAGGACCAATACAGTGATCCGGGAAGCTTTGTGACAACAAAAAATCAATTCAATGAAAATGTGCTCGTAATTAATAATGGCAAAAGTTATCTATTGGGAGATGGATACTCAGAAAAGGGGCAGTTTCCTTTTGTGGACCAACTCAACCTAAAAACCCTTAATAAGAAGCGACTATATCAATCTACTTATACCGATAAGCTGGAAAATCTTTATTCGGCTATTGATATGGAAAAAGGTAAAATATTGGTTAGGATTGAATCGCAAAATGAATATCCTAATTATTACATCCGGAACATCAACAAAAAAGAAAGCTTAAAGCAGGTAACCTACTTTGAGAACCCTTTTAAGAGCATGCAAAATGTCCATAAAGAAGTTATTACTTATAAGCGTGATGACGGTTTGAGGCTCGATGGCACACTCTATCTTCCAGTGGGTTACGATAAAGAGAAGAAAGAGAAAATGCCTATGATCATTTGGGCTTACCCGCGTGAGTATAAAGATAAAAATAGTGCAGGACAAAACACCTCCAACCCCAATAAATTTATTTACCCATATTACGGAAGCCCTATTTACTGGGTAACCCAAGGATATGTGGTATTGGATAATGCTGCCTTTCCTATAGTGGGCGAAGGTGATGAGGAACCTAACGACAGTTTTAGAAAGCAACTGGTGGACAACGCAAAAGCGGCCATAGATGCTGTTGATGCTTTGGATTATATCGACAGAGAACGTGTTGCCGTTGGCGGCCATTCCTATGGTGCTTTTATGGTAGCCAATCTATTATCTCATTCCAATTTGTTTGCAGCCGGCATAGCCAGAAGTGGCGCCTATAATCGTACGCTTACACCTTTCGGTTTCCAAAGCGAGGAACGAACTTACTGGGATTCACCTGAAACCTATTATCAAATGTCTCCTTTTATGCATGCAGATAAAATGAAAACCCCTCTTTTAATGATCCATGGTGTGGCAGATAATAACTCCGGTACTTATCCGCTTCAAAGCGAAAGGTATTTTAACGCCTTAAAAGGATTAGGAGCTACAGCCAGATTAGTGATGTTACCAAAAGAAAGTCATGGTTACAGCGCAAAAGAAAGCATATTACATATGCTTTGGGAACAGCACGAATGGTTGGAAAAATATGTAAAAAACAAAGAGGACGAGAATTCTGATGCCAAAGCGGAATAAAAGACATTTTGTTTTTACAAAATAGTTAGAGTTCGAGTAGTCGAACTCTAACTATTTTACACTGATTTCTTCACTTAAATAAGCATTTTATTTTGACACAATCTCACTAATAAAATTGCACTTCTCATAAAATAAATATCCCTTCCCTCTAAACGCTCGTACTTATATTGTAAAAAATAGGTCAATGGAAAGCGTAATCTCATTTTTAGGAGACGTATTTGCCATTAAAAGTGGTGAAATTACAATATATCAAATGCTGGCAAGAGGTTTTGTTGTCTTTTTTATAGGTATTTTTCTTGTAAGGTTAGGCAAAAAAAGGTTTGTTGGCAAAATGACAGCCTATGATTTCATTTTGGCAATTACCATTGGTTCCTTATTGAGCAGGTCCATCTCCAACGAAAAATACTTCCTGGAAATAATAGCCTGCTCTCTGCTTCTTATACTTTTACACAGACTAATGTCCTTTTTAACAGCTCATTTTAAAAATTTTGGCAATCTAATAAAAGGGACTGAAAAAATTTTGGTAAGAAATGGAGAAATCGATTGGAAACAGATGAAGAGAAGTTATTTAAGCGAACATGATTTACTTCAGGCTTTACGCCTTAATACTAATACAAGTGACTTAGGGCAGGTTCAGGTTGGAAGGTTGGAAAGAAACGGTGATATTAGTTTTGTTATGAAGAATGATTAGATTTTAAAAAAAATACTTTCCCATCAAAAGGTAACATCAAAAAATTATTAGCCGTTAATAATTGAGTCTGAATAAAAAATAGTTTTTAAAACTTCAGATTCTTTTTTCTAAAATCTGGCTAAATGAACGACTTTTTAGAAACCACATATTTTAATAATACTGTTCTTGAATACCTGATTGCCCTGGGCACCATTATTTTAGGTTTTATTATCGTAAAGCTTTTTAAGCGATTTTTTATAAAAAGATTACGTAAATGGACTTCTAAAACCTCCACTAGTGCCGATGATTATGTTGTTGATATCATAGCTAAATTTGGAATACCCGCCATTTATGCCGCCATTGTTTATATAGTATTAAATTCTTTAACACTAAGCGAAAGAGCAGAAAATATTATTTCAATTGCCATGACTGTAGTGATTACTTACCTGATTATTCAGTTTGTATCAACTATTATCATCAGCATACTTAGAGTATATGTGCGCAAGCAGGAGAATGGAGAAGAAAAAATAAAACAAATTGGAGGCCTCATTCTGATCATAAATATTATCATCTGGATTGTTGGTTTAATTTTCTTCTTTGACAATATGGGCTACGACGTTACCGCTATAATTGCTGGTTTAGGCATTGGCGGTATTGCAATAGCTTTGGCTGCACAAAACATTCTGGGTGATTTATTTAACTATTTTGTCATTCTTTTTGATAGACCTTTCGAGGTGGGTGATTTTTTAATTATAGATGATAAACTTGGGGTGGTTGAATATATAGGTATCAAAACCACTCGTATTAAAAGCCTATCTGGTGAACAACTAGTGTTTTCAAATAGCGACCTTACTAACTCCAGAATTCATAATTATAAAAAAATGGCGCGAAGAAGGGTGGTTTTTAAAATTGGAGTGACTTATCAAACACCCTATAAAAAGCTTAAGAAAATTCCCGGTCTTTTAAAAAGTTTAGTGGAAGAGCAGGAGGATGTGACATTTGATCGCTCGCATTTTCAGAAGTATGGTGATTCCAGTCTGGATTTTGAAGTGGTATATTATGTAGCCGGAGCTGATTATAATAAATATATGGACATTCAGCAGGAAATCAATTTTCGAATATTTGAAGAACTGGAAAAAATGGATGTTACCATTGCATACCCTACAAGAACACTATATGTGGTAAATGAGAACGGAAAAGAAAAAGTAGAAGAAAATAACAGCAGCTATTCCTAAAAAAACTATCTCCCCTCCCCTCATATACCATCAATAATTTCTTAATTCCATAGTTCCCAATTGTCCATTTCTATACACCAATGTTCATTAATGAACGGGTGCAAAATGGATGATCTACCTTAAAGCCATTCAAAGCATCTTTTAACCATTGGCACCGATATTGAATACTATACTCCTGTTATAGC
This sequence comes from Marivirga sp., assembly GCA_041642185.1. Taxonomy (GTDB): domain Bacteria; phylum Bacteroidota; class Bacteroidia; order Cytophagales; family Cyclobacteriaceae; genus Marivirga. The sequence goes on along the minus strand of JBEPWY010000157.1, from coordinate 2,851 downwards.
TTTCAGCTGTTATAATTTTTCTATTACTTTATGCAACTTTTATAAAGTGGGTTACATCCTAAGTTAGACTGTGGTAGAAGATAAAGCAATTATTTCAGCTACCAGAAATTAAAAACAAGTTCAACACTTCGCATATACAATAATAATGAAATACTTTTTCGGTCTACTATTGATTTTATTAAGCTTTAAGGGAAAGGCTAATTCTGCTGATAGCGTAAGCAGTAAAAAAATTGATATAACAAAAATAGATTCCGCACCTAAAATTGACGGTATACTGGATGATGGGGTATGGAAAAATAAATCCATAGCAACAGACTTTGTTGAAAGAATGCCTAATAATGGAGTGGCCGCTCCGGATAGCTTAAAAACTGAAGTGAAAATTCTATATGATGACCTAGGTATATATTTCGGGGCTAAAATGAAAGATCCTGAGCCACATAAAATAGGGACCGAACTTACACAAAGGGATGATATTGGAGCTGATGATTTTTTCTCGATTTTATTAAACGGCTATAATGATCACCAGCAAAGTTTGGTTTTTATTGTTACTGCTGCCGGAGTTCAGTTTGATTCTAAAATGACCAATGGCAATGAAGATGATTCATGGGATGCTGTATGGTACAGTGAAGTGCAAATAAATGAGGATGGTTGGACTGCAGAAATATTTATCCCCTATTTTGAATTACGTTTCCCTAAGAAAAATGTACAGGAATGGGGCCTAAATATGGAAAGGGAATTTTTTCGCACCAGGACCAGGTTTAGTTGGAACCATGTGGACAATAAAAAGGGAGCTTTCTCCATTTACGATGGTGAAATTCACGGTATAGAAAACATTGAAACTCCAGTAAGGCTTTCATTTCGTCCATATGTATCATCCTATATTAACAACTACGACGGACAAACAAATGTAAGCTTCAATGGGGGAATGGATCTTAAATATGGTATAAATGATGCTTTCACCTTAGACATGGTTCTTATACCGGATTTCGGTCAGGCCAGATTTGATGAGTCCGTACTTAATTTATCTGCCTTTGAAGTACAATTTGCTGAGCAAAGATCCTTTTTTAATGAGGGAACAGAGTTGTTCAGCAAAGGTAATATGTTTTATTCCAGAAGGGTTGGAGGAGCTCCCTCGCGACAAGCCAGTCCCTCTGAAAATGAAGAGCTTGTCTACAAGCCATCTTCAGTAGACCTTATCAACGCCATGAAAATTTCCGGAAGAACAGATAATGGATTAGGGATTGGTTTTTTTAATGCCGTAACTGACCAATCATTTGCAGAAATTAAAAATAATGAGACCTCAGAAGTAAGAAAAGAGCTAGTTGAGCCTTATTCCAACTATAATATTCTAGTTTTAGATCAGCGGTTTGGAGAAAATTCTTCTTTCTCTTTTGTAAACACCAATACAAGCAGATTAGGAGATTTCAGAGATGCCAATGCTACTGGCGCCTATGTTGACATTACAAATAAAAGCAATACCTGGAGATATAATGCAGGTTTGGAAGGCAGCTGGGTAATAGAAGAAAACATAAAATCAGGAATGGAAGCTCAGGCAGGCATTTCAAAAATTAGCGGTACCAATAGAATACAAGCCGGAGTAGATATGCGAACAAAAGACTATGATATCAATGATTTAGGCTATTCCAACATCAATAATTATGTCAGGTATTTTGGCTATTACGGTTACAGGTATTTACAACCAAAAGGAAATTTAAACAATATGTTCCTTAATTTCATTTTAAGACATGAGCGCAGGTTGGAACCTGATTTGTACAGTGGCTTGATGTTTAATTTCAATTCAAGCTTTAGAACAAAAGAGTTTTTTGGCTTTGGGGGAGGCTTTGAAATGACACCCTTAGGCAGTAATGACATTTATGAACCTCGTGTTGAAGGAAGGCATTTTAAAATGCCGGCTTATTACGACCAGTGGTTATGGATCTCAACTGACTTTAGAAAAAAATTCGCATTGGAATCAGTACTGGATTGGTATAAATTTGATGAAAAAGGAAGAGATAGATTAATATTTGAGATAAGTCCCCGTTATAGGTTTTCTGATCAGTTTAACCTGAATTTCAAATCGAATTTTGTTATCTCCAGCAAAGAACAAGGCTTTGTGGATTTTGAAGAAGATGAAATTATTTTTGGGCAACGTGACAGAAATACTATTGTACATTCTTTAGGTGGAAATTATATTTTTAACAATAAAATCTCTATGAATCTTGCCTTCAGGCATTATTTTTCAGAAGCAGATTATACACAATTTTATACTTTAGAAGAAAATGGTGATTTAACTGTAAAGGAGGAGCATGAAAACACCCATAATGTCACATTTAATACCTGGAACCTCGATCTCCGCTTTTCATGGTGGTTCGCCCCTGGCAGTCAGATGACATTATTATACAGAAACTCCATGGACAGCTATCTTCAGGAGTCACATCAAAATTTTGATGAAAATTTTGACCACCTTTTTAACAGCCCACAATTAAACACCCTTTCGCTGCGTATCAGTTATTTCCTAGATTATAACCGTATAAAAAGAGGATTTGATTCTTTTAGCTTTGGAGATAACAGGGAAAGAAACAGAAAGATGGGGAGAATTTAGGCCCACTTAAGTATTTATATAAATTATTTAAATTGTAAGAAATTATGATTTAATATGTGTCTCAGAAAAAATTATATAAACATGCCTACCCTACTTTACCTAACTGACCTTTATTATGAAGCAAAAGGAAGAAATTATTATGAAGAAGATTTATATATTACTTCAAAACTGAGGGGGCATTTTAATGTTTTAATCGGGCACCCTCAGCAAGCCATTGCACTTCTAGAATGTGCGGATTTTATTGTCTTT
>JBEPWY010000156.1:0-8205 GCA_041642185.1 Marivirga sp. | reverse complement strand
TTTTGAGAAAAGAAGTAGAGGATTTAGGCTATTCCGTTTCACATGAAGGCCCTTTAGATGTTTCTTTAATGGGCACCATGGCTGATTGCATGAAACTTAACTTGCATTTAAGATCCGCCAACAAAGTGCTTTTTCAATTAAAAGCATTTAGAGCCACTACACCCGATCAGCTTTATCAGCAATTATACCAAATCCGATGGGAAGATTATTTATATGAAGATGGTTATTTATGCATTACCTCCTACGCAAACAATGAAAAAATACTTAACACCCAATTTGCCAATGTGAGGGTGAAAGATGCTGTAGTAGATAGAATGATGGATAAAACAGGCAGTAGGCCCGACTCAGGACCTTTGCGCGACCGTATGGTGCTGTTTTTACATTGGATGGAAGATCAGGCAGCCATTTATTTGGATACCTCTGGAGAAAGCATTGCCAAACACGGTTATAGAAAAATACCAGGCAAAGCCCCAATGGCAGAATCTCTGGCTGCTGCAACTATATACGCAAGCAACTGGACGACCAAACAATGTTTTGTTAATCCTATGTGCGGATCAGGAACTTTAGCTATAGAGGCGGCATGTATAGCAGCCAATAAAGCGCCTGGACTTAACAGAGAGAAATTTGGCTTTCATTATTTCAAAGGGTTTGATGAAACTATTTGGGAAAAGCTAAAGCAAGAAGCTATTGCCGCAGAGGTAATACCTGAAACAAGAATCATTGCTACTGATCATAGCAGATTGGCTATTCAGTCTGCCGAACAAAATGCGGAAGCTGCAGGGGTTGCCGATTATATTGAATTTAAAAAATGTGATTTCAGGGACACTCCTATTCCTGAAGAAGAAGGAGTAGTATTTTTAAACCCTGAATATGGTGAAAGACTAGGAGAAGAAGCTGAATTAGAAGTGCTTTACCAACAAATAGGCGACTTCTTTAAGCAGGAATGCAAAGGTAAAACAGGTTATATATTTACCGGAAACCTTCAATTGGCAAAGAAAATAGGGCTCCGTACTAAAAGAAGAATTCCTTTTATGAATGCTAAAATTGAATGTCGTCTTTTGGAATACGAACTATATCAAGGTACAAAAAAAGTAAAAGATGAAAGTAAACCGTAAGGAAAAAGAAATTCTGCAAAAAGCCCTGCAACAATGGGAATCAAATGACTTATTGCCTGCGGATAAAGCAGCTGAATTAAAAGGCAGCTTAGTAGAAAAACCATTTAATTGGCAGGCGGTAGCTTATTATTCTTTCATTTTTGCAGTAGTAAGTTTATTAATAGCTGTTCTGAGCATATTTGCTGATAAAGCATTGCTGGATTTAATAGACTCCCTAATTTCAACTTCTTATGTAACTAAAACATTCACCTTTTTACTACTTAGCGGGCTGTTCTTTTGGTTAGACTTACGCTATGCTTCAGCCAATGCTAATAAAAAGTACAGTAAGGAAGTTTTTGCTTTTTTTGGAGCAATATTTCTGGCAATTGCCACAGGCTTTTTAAGTTTTTTACTTCAGATGCAAGAGCGACCGGGAATATTGATTTTCCTTTTATCACTGGCATATTTCACTATTGCCATCTATAGAAAAAAAGAACTATTCTGGTTTTTTGGATTAATAGCCCTAATGATTGGCTATGGCGCAGTTACTTATAATTTAAGTAAAAGCAATGAACTCTTTTTAGGCATGAATTTCCCTATGCGTTTTGCCATATTAGGTTTAATTATTTTAGGAGTCACTTATTTTATAAAACAAACTAAAACGCTTCAGGTATTCCGTGAACCTACTTACTTCAGTGGACTCATCATTTTTTTCATATCTGTATGGATGTTATCAATTTTTGGAAACCACAGCAGTATCGATATTTGGCTGGATGTAAAACAATATGAACTGTGGTCCTACAGTATCCTTCTATTAATTTCCAGCATTGTTGCAATAGCAATTGGCATTAAAAAAGAAGATGTTCTGCTTAAAAATATGGGGATAACCTTTATTTTCCTTAACCTGTATACCAGATATTTTGAATACTTTTGGGACAGTATGCACAAGGCGGTTTTCTTTGGTATTATAGCTGTGTCTTTCTGGCTGGTAGGAAAGAAGGCTGAAAAGATTTGGGATAAGGGAAATTAACCTTATTCAATCATTACTCCAGTGTAAGTACTTTTTCCAGCACCGTTTTTATCAGTTTATCAATGATTTTATCTGAATTTTTGGAGAATTTATTGGTGATCCTATTGGCTACAATGGCGTTGCAACTTAACACTTCATGGCCCATCATTCGCCCTAATGCATAATAGCCTGCGGTTTCCATTTCGAAATTGGTCAGCCACAAATCCCCGTAATGAAACAGAGATAACTTTTGTCCTAAATCAGGGTATTTAATGGGAGTTCTCAATTGCCTTCCCTGCGGACCATAAAAACCAGGACAAGTGACTGTATTTCCAACTTGCATTTTATCTGAGAAATGTCTCAAGAGATTTGAGGATCCCTCCACACAATAAGGTCGAAAAGGCAACTCAGTTTCCAATTGTAAAGCAGCTTCTACATTTGCTTCGGCCTCTGTTCTTTTTAATGGATAGAAATACATTAAAGTATCCAGGCCTATTGCAAACTGAGAAACAAGCATTGAGTCTATAGGTATATCTTCTTGTAAAGCACCTGAAGTTCCTATTCTTATAATTTTAAGAGATTTTCTCCTGCTTTTATTTTCCCTTTTCTTCAGATTTATATTAGCCAAAGCATCAAGCTCTGTCATTAATATCTCCACATTATCGGTACCCATACCAGTAGACATTACTGTAATCTTTTTGCCTTTGTAAATACCTGTGTGGGTAATGAATTCCCTTTTATTCATTTCAAAAGTGATTTCATCAAAATATTGGCTCACTTTATGAACACGGGTAGGGTCTCCTACTGTTAAAATTATATCGGCAATATCCTGAGGCCTTAAACTTAAATGATAAACAGAACCATCTTTATTCAATATTAACTCTGACTCAGGGTACAATACCTTCATATTATTTACTTTTACTTAAACTCCCCTGAAAACCTTTCAGAGGATTATAACCGTTGGTTGCTTTTTGATAATAACCGGTTCCATTATAGGCTCTTTTTTCAGGATGCTCTTTACATTCCTGAGAACAAGCGCCCTCCATCTCTTCCCCACATTTTTCGCAAATTGGCACATGCACATTACAAGTAGGATTGGCGCAATTTACCATCCGTTCTGAGGCAGTATCGCAAACATAGCATTTAGAAACTATTTTTGGATTCACTTTATTAACATCCACTGATAACCTGTTATCAAAAACATAGCATTTGCCTTCAAAATCTTCTCCTTCGGCTTCCAGTCCATATTTGATAATGCCACCGTGTAGTTGGTGCACATTCTTAAATCCCTGCTCTAATAAATAGGCGCTTGCTTTCTCACATTTGATACCACCTGTACAGTAAGTTACTATCTTCTTGCCTTTATACTGTTCTAATTCTGGAATTTTTTCAGGAAAATTACGGAAATTCTCTATATCTAATGTAATTGCATTTTTGAATTTTCCCAGCTCATGCTCGTAATTAGAACGTACATCCAAAATGACAATATCCTCATTTTCCTTTATCATTTTCCGGAACTCTTCAGGCTCCACATATTCACCCGTTCTTTTCCGTGGATTTAAATGAGACAACCCTGAATGTACAATTTCAGATTTCACCCTTACATTGAGTTTTTTGAAAGTATGTGTAGGGTGAAATTCTTCTTTAAATTCCACATGACTAAACCTTGGATCGCCCTTTACGGCTTTCATGTATTCATCACATGCTTCAATTGTACCTGAAATGGTTCCATTTAAGCCTTCAGCAGCAATGATTATCCTTCCTCTTACATCCAGTTTTATGCAAAATAAATGATGCTCGTCCCTAAATTCGTCAGGATTCTCTATTTCTGCATAGCAATAATATAATATTACTTTATAGTTATTGGTGTTTGTTGGGTTTTCCATAATTTCTGCACTGGTGTAAACAGGGTGATTTGTGGTTTTTTATTGTTTATATTATCTGATTTCGACTTTATCCTATTAAAGAATATATCTCTTGTTTATTTATAATTTAATTGCTTCAGCCGGATTACCAAATACAGTTTCACCGTCTTTTACATCGCGTATTACAACTGAACCTGCTCCAATATTGGCTTTTTTACCAATTTTAACACCGGAAACAATAGTAACACCTGAGCCAATAAAAGTTTCTTCGCCTACAGTTACTCCGCTATTGATCTGACTTCCAGTTCCTACCTGCACAAAATCACCAAGACTTGCATTAAAGTCGATAATAGCCCCTGCATGTAAAATACAGTGGTGAGGTACTTTAGCATTGGCTCCAATCACCACACCCGCATCCACATAATTACCGTATCCCAAATGTGCTGAATCTGAAACAAGCGCATTGGCATGTAAAGCGTTGCCTGGCATAATTTTCCTACGATCGTTTAAAAGATTGACCATCTTTTTACGTGCTTTCATATTATCTTCTGCAACAAAAGCATCACATTTTTTACCTATAAGCTTTAAAAAACCATCATCATCAGTATTGCCTAAAACTGAAATATAATCTATTTCTGTTCCGTGCATACTTTTATCATCTTCCAAAAAGCAGTAAACTTCTACACCATTGCTTTTAAAAATTTCTGCTACTGATGGCCCAATGCCTTTTGCCCCTAATATTATTACCGGTTTTTTATCCATTTCTATATCAATTATTAATGTTTAGTAAAACCAAAAGACAAGATTAAACATATTCTTCTAATTTTTTTTGCATTCTGCAGGTTTTTACTAAGCCATTGAATTTTTTAAGACTGCAAAGTTAAGGCTAATTCCAGCCTTCCACAAATAGATTTTTTATGACTTTCATTATCCTCTACGCTGATTTATTCTTTTTCCGATCAGCCACAAAACCAAAAACCATAACAACGGCATGTATGCTACCTGATACCTTATCAATGTACCGAAATTAGGGGTTGAAATACTTACAACTACAGCCAATAGTGTGCAATAAATGAAAGCCCCCATTATCAACCATATTTCCTTGTGATTGATTTTAACTTTAAAAAGCAGAATGAAAGCATAAATAAAAAGTAGCAAGAACAGAAATTGTTCAATAGCGGCTATGAGAGAAAACAAATTAAAAGCCTCCCATGGAAAAGGCCTAAAAAATCCTGTTACCCATGCCAAAGGAATATTTTTTATAAAGAACGTAAAATCTGACCCCGCATTAATAAATAGAATTTTAGCTTCATTTGAATTAGCTAAAACAACATCGTGGCTTATCCTGATCAACTCAAAAAACCTACCACTGGAGAAAACAGGGTGTAAAAAAGCAACCACTAAACCACCTATAACAATAAGGCTAAAGTAAATAAGTAATTTCCATTTAAAGTGAATAGACTGTAAAAATCCCGGAGAGATTGAAAACAACAATGTAAGGAGTAAAACGGGCAATAAAACTATGGCTACATAATATTTAAGCAACCACAATCCCAAAAAGCAAATCAATATTGGTATCACAATTATCCATTTAGAGTTATCCTGATACCAACGGAGAATAAAATACCCAATAAAATACAGGAAGGTCATCATTACAGATTCCTTCATCAGGCCCGAAGACCAAAAAGCTACTGATGGTATAAACAGAAAAGAAATGAATACAGCATTTCTATTTTCAGGCAAAACAATTGTCATACGCTTCACAAATTTCCATGCGGCAAAAACAGAAAACAGGCTTAAATAAATGGCCATAGTAAAATATTCTCCCTGAGTGAGTGCATAAAGATAGCTCATCAAGCGAACGAAAAAATAGGTACGAGGCTCAACTTGCGCTGAAAATTCATCCACAGATAAATGTATTGCCTTAAACCCCAGCCATTCGGCTAAAGAAACTTTTCCAATCAAAAAATAATTGTAAAGTTTGCCCGCCTGTTCATAAAAATAAAGGGTGTCGCCTGTCCCGTCGTAATATCCCCAATATAGCCAGCCCAACAATATACCGCACACTATTTTAACAAATACTGCAGTACTAAAAACTGCCCTATCAATTACATCCAACCTCCTCTGAAAGAGTAAAATCAGAATAAAAATAATTACAATGTGGATGGAGAGACTAACCATTATTTAATTATGGAAATACCTATACTACAGGATAGACATTTTTTAGGTTGACAATAAGTATTATGTAGTTGTATAAAAGCCTGTGAATCATAGGCTGTTTTTAAATTGGCTCCTAATGAATCATATTTTTTACTGATGAAATTCTTTTCCGGCTTCAAGCTAGTCAGTAATTGAATAGCTTGATCAATATATTTTTCTTCTCCCACACTTTTTGCGTAAAAAGAGAGTAAAGGAGGCACTGTGTTCAATAATAAAAGCTCTATGGAGGAACGTCCTGGTTTTTTGCTTTTCTTTCCGCTCTCAACGTCAAATTGAAAATGATTTTCCCAATATTGATGAGGATTTACTTTTAAACTTTTCAATAAACTCTCAGCATGTACTTCTAAAACCAAAGCATCAAATAAAGAGGGTAAATGATGAAGGATTTGTGCCAGCTGAGCCAATCTTATAGTGGGGAAATTTGCAGGTCTTAACCTTAAAAAACGCCATTCATGCTTTTGAACGGTATTATGTAATATATCATAGTGCTTGTGCCTAAGAAAATCCCAATCCTTTTTTAACTGATTAGGATATTCATCTACAAACTCCTGTGATAAAAATCCTGCAGCTCCAAACAAAACTGATTCCAGTAATTCCGGATGGTGTTTTATTTTTTTCACAAAAGAGTAAGGTAGAACGGTAGCTAATCTTTCGAAAGGGTGTTGGTTTACTTTAAAGCCCATGGAAGATAGCAGCATGAAATAACACACCTCTTCCCAGTTCTGCTTTACTTCATTAAAGTACTGTTTAGCTTTCTCTGATTTATCATATAATCTTTCTATAAGAACACGTTCCAGCATTTCAGATTTATACACATCATCAACCTCGGGCCATTGATTGGCACAGGCAATTTCTTCAGGTGACTGAATAAGTTTTCTATAAGAGTCAATAACTTTCAAATCGACTTTATCTTTTAACTCTATGGTTGGGATAGCTGTGCCGTCAGGATGTAATATTGCTTTATCAGCTTTCCATACCACATGTAAAATTACGTTTTGGTAATTAGGATCTGTTTGATGCTGATGTCGGTTCCAATCGGAAGCCTTTATATGTATTTCTACAGCCCCAGCCCATTCTACCTCTCCTATTTTAACTTTGGCTTGCTGAAAATCCGGACCTGCATTGGTATGAGCAAAGCCTGTTTTAATAATACTAACATCCATACCATCCACAGTTTTTAAAGCTGCAGCATTAAATTTTTGGTAACGCCAGATATAGTGTAGGAAATCCTCTTGCATGAGGAACTAAATTAATAAAATCTTCTTACAGACCGATTGCTAATTTCAAAAATAATTAATTTATCCTTTAAAATCTTTTATCAAATCCACCAGCATTTCCATTTGCTCTTTAGAATGAGTGGGGAAATTAGCAATACGTAAATGCTCAGATTTATATTTGCCATATCCTGTACCTATTTGAATGTGCTTCTCCTTTAAATAATTAATGAGTCTGGTGTTTTCAAATAATGTTTTGATAACAGATACAGTTTTGGAACGATGAGCGGGATTTTCAATAAAATGTGATAATTGTGGATGCTCTTCCACTACTATATTAAGAATAGCAGCTTTATAATCAATCTCCTTTCTGATGGCTGTTATTCCTTTCGTTATCATATCTTCAGCCACCTTGGAAAGTGTATATATCCCTAAAATGTTGGGCGTTTCAGTGGTTTGATATTCTTTCGATTTTTCTACCATTTCTGGCAACTTATGGTAAGAGCCTATCACTAATCCTTCTGCTGCCAACTGCTGTGCTTTTTCTACACAACGGTTATTAACTATCCAGATACCCAAACCTGCAGGCAATCCGAAAGCCTTTTGAACAGAAAAGTATAAAGTATCAATTTTATTAAAATCAATTGGCACCACAGGTACCGCAGACACTCCGTCGACGGCTATTAATTTTTCAGGATATTTATCACGGATGGCATCGATCAATTCCAATGGAAAAGCAGCTCCTGTACCAGATTCATTCAGGCAGATCGTAATCAATTCAGCCTCCTTTGGCACATTTATTT
>JBEPWY010000155.1:0-8223 GCA_041642185.1 Marivirga sp. | reverse complement strand
TCAGGAAGCTTTAATAAGGCAGGATATTTATTTGGTTAATTTAAACCACCGTTTTAGATATGAGCAAAGGTTTATTGATGAACAGGATTTAAGAACTCGTTTTCGATATGCCATTTTTATCAATATTCCACTAACAAATAAAAGAATGGCCCAAGGAGGTTGGTATATTCCGATTTATAATGAGGTCTTTTTAAATGTAGAAACAAGCGAAATTGTAGAGCATTTTGACAGAAACCGACTTTATGGAGGATTAGGGTATGTCTGGGCCAATAATCTGAAGGTTCAACTAGGTGTAATGGAGCAGACAACTAATAATTGGAGTAAAACACAACTTCAGTTTTCACTTCATCATGTGATCCGGGCAGGTAAATAATCAATTTATATACCGCTTAAGCAAAAAAACCCAGTTTAATAGCGAGTTATTTTATAAATTACTTGATAAAAATTTTAAAAACTATGAAAAGTATTAGCAGCTTATTCCTTATTTGGATTTTGCTTTTTAGCTTCAACAGCTTAAAAGCGCAGCAAAAAACACCATTGGAATACATGGATGTTTTTGAAATGCAATACGTTAGTGATCCTCATATTTCACCGGATGGCAACAAAATTGTGTATGTACGCAACCAGTTTGATGTGATGACAGACAAAAAATATACTAATCTTTGGATTATAGATTTTGACGGTTCAAACCACATGCCTCTCACCTCCGGCAAAAAGGGGTATAGTAGCCCTAATTGGTCTCCTGATGGTAAAAAGTTAGCTTATGTTTCTGCTGATGAGGGAAGTGCGCAAATTTTTGTGAGATGGATGGAAACAGGACAAACCGCCTCTATCACCAACCTCACTAAAGGGCCTGGAAATGTTACTTGGTCACCTGATGGCCAATATTTAGCTTTTAACATGAACATTGCAGAAGAAAAAGAAAGCTTCGGAGAATTTCCTTCTCCACCTAAAGGGGCCGACTGGGCGTCTAATGCAAAAGTAATTGATGAGGTTTCTTATAAATCTGACGGCAATTTTTCTTTTTTAGAACCTGCCTATAATCATTTATTTGTTGTTCCTGCCGATGGTGGTGCCCCAAGACAAGTTAGCAGTGGCGATTTTAACCATGGTGCAGCTTCATGGACTCCAGACGGTAAACACTTAATTTTCTCTGCCAACAGATCTGAAAAGGCTGACCTGGAACCAAATAATACCCATATTTTTAAGCTGGAAATATCAAGCGGCGATATCACTCAGTTAACAACAGGGAAAGGACCCAATACTAACCCTGAAGTCTCGTCGGATGGAAAAACTATTGTTTTTAACAGCTATGAGGATCGCTATGTTGGTTATCAGTTGAGCAGGGTATTCATTATGGATATTGACGGAAAAAATGTAAGAGAAATAGATCACGGACTGGACAGAGACCTCGGCAGTTTTACGTGGGCAAAAGACGGCAAAAGTATTTTTACCTATTATGTGGATAAAGGAAACGGGGTATTAGCCAACCTTAACCTTAATGGAACCACCACCATTATGGTAGAAGGAATAGGGGGAGGCTCATTTGGCCGCCCTTATGCCGGAGGCAGTTATAGTGTCGCGGCAGATGGGCGCTTTGCTTATATGGAAACCAGTGTGGAGAAACCTGCAGAATTAGCAGTAGGTAAATCTGGTGGTAAATCAAAAACGCGGAAGATCACGGCGTTAAATGATAATTTCTTTCAAAATAAAGAAATAGGCAAAGTTGAGGAGGTAATGTATAAGTCCTCATTTGATGGACAGAACATTCACGGCTGGATTGTATATCCTCCGGGTTTTGATAAAGAGGAAGAATATCCCCTTATTCTTGAGATTCATGGAGGACCACATCTGGCTTATGGACCACATTTTAGTCCTGAAATACAGTTAATGGCCGCTAAGGGATATGTTGTTTTGTACACAAACCCACGCGGAAGCACCTCTTATGGGGAAGAATTTGGCGGATACATCAACCATAATTACCCCAGCGAAGATTATAATGATTTGATGGACGGAGTTGATATGATGGTTGAAAAAGAGTTTATTGATGAGTCACAGCTATTTATTACCGGAGGCAGCGGGGGAGGTGTGCTTACAGGATGGAGCATTGGAAAAACTGACCGATTTGCTGCAGCAGTGGTGAGTAAGCCTGTGATAAACTGGTTTAGTTTTAGCCTTACTGCCGATGGGTATAATTACTATCCTACTTATTGGTTTTCAAAAAAGCCATGGGAGGATCCTGATCAATATTATGAGCGGTCACCTATTTCACTGGTGGGAAATGTAAAAACACCTACTTTACTGGTAACCGGTGAGCAGGATTACAGAACGCCGATGAGTGAAACGGAACAATATTATGGTGCGCTTAAATTACTTGAAGTGGAGAGTATGATGGTACGTATTCCCGGGGCAGGTCATGGAATTACGGCAAGGCCTAGCAATATGATCAGGCATGTAGCCTATATTACTGGCTGGTTTGATAAGTATAGGAAAGAGTAATTCCAGGAAGGGAGGGATAATTTAAAATTTATATTACATGTTTACGAAGGCTCCTTTAGAGAGCCTTTTTTTATTACAATAAGGCTTTTATTTAATTGGAGATTAATTAGAGAAAACGTACCCATCTGCTTCAGTAGCTGGAGCAATATTTTGGTACGAATGAAGGGAGCTTGAACTTTGTTTAAATAATTTTTAAATATAATTGAAAGCGAATAGAAATTTTTTCATCGACACGTACCATGCCGAAAAATTTCTCAGGTGGCACTAAACCAAAATCAGTAATACATATTTTTTGTTCTCCTTCGCAGTATACCCATTCCTGATTTTGATCAGTCACCATTTGCATTTGATATTTCTGCTGTTGGCCCGCCAGTTGAATTTGAGTTTTCAGGATAAAATTATTGTCCGTTCTGCGACTTATTTCCTGCACATCGACATTAATAAATGGATGGTTTTTAAAATCCAGTAAATCTCTGAAGTCATTAGTCATCTGGACATTCTCACAAATAAAATCTTCCACTTTCAATTGTATTGAACCGTTTTTAATTTTTCGATAGTTAGGGTTATTTATTACCTCAACATCAAAGCTACTTTGCATTGATTCTATGCGATATTCACATTTAAAAGTATTTATATTGGTTTTACCGTGTATGTTCACCCGACTTTTTTCAGTATCTATTACAATTGTTTTTTTGCTGATGCCATTTTGTTGGGGCGAGGGCATATAATCTGTCTCTTTTGGGATAAAGAATGCAGATATGAATGCCAGATAGAAAACAATTGTATAAAGATTCATATGGGCTATATTTACGAATGATAAAAGACCTCCTTCTGATTAAATCTGAAGGGAGGTCTTTTATTTATTACTTATTTGCCATTTTATTAGAAACTAATAACTGCTTCTATATTAATTCCGTTGAATTCTCCACCTTGGTATCTGCCACCATTCCAGCCATCTCCTTCATAATTTTGAACTACATATTCCAATTTTGTCATGATGTTTTTAGTCATGAAGTAACCAGCACCAATATTTATTCTGTTAATTTCCAAATCAGGTGCTGTTTCTGCTCTGTTGCCAGTTACCAGATTATATCTACCGCCTAAATAGAATTGCTCAGTGGCCCCAAATCTATATAAAAGTTCTGCTGCTGTTTGGGTAAAAGATCCATTGGCATCACTGTTATCATTAGCCACTTCATAGATTCCAAAAAACTCAAGTCCTTTAAATTTAATGAATGGATTTATCTGTATGGCTGTTATTTCAGTAAATCTGGCATTAAATCTTGGGTCAGCAAATCCACCCTGTCCATCTACTGTATGCATTACGTTGTAGTATCTGGCACCAGCCCTGTCACCGTTATATAACCAGGTTCCTGTGGTTGTTCCATTGTTAATGTACCATGATCCTGTTAATCTGAACCTGAAATCTTCAGAGAACTGGTTGTCGTATCCAAGCTTACCAAAGAAGGAAACTTTGTTATCAGTATCCGGATTTACCACCACATTTTGATTTAGTTTACCATTTGTAACTCCCAAAACTGCAATTAAGCCATTTGTCTGGATTGTGATATCACCAAAAGCTTCTGTTGAGAAGGCATCCATTATATAGTTACCCACAAAAGGGTTGTATATAGCTCTGGCATTATCTGATCTTCTGAAGTGAGCATCACCATAGTTAAACTCATCTAAACCCACAGTAATGGTAGCTACATCCATGAAGCCTTCTAAAAAGCCCGGCTTAATAAAATCCAGTTTATCAATTTGTAAATGACCCCCTTTAATCCAAGCTTCAACGTGGTGTCTTGAAGAAAGGTAAGTTCTAAGGTGCATTCTTACTCCGTCATATAGCTGAACATCCAAGTTCAAGTTAGCTGTAGGAAGGTTAAAATTACTTCCCAATTCAACTAAAGTATCAGCTGCACTAGTATTGGACTGACTTAAAGACTGAAACTGCATGGCAAAATCACCACCTACTCTTACTTTTATTCCATCATATTCTACTGTATCTACTTTAGGAGATTCAAAAACATTAATGCCATCCTGGCCTACAGGTCTGAAGAATTGGAGGGAACGGTTATTGTCTTGTCCCATGGCTAAATCGCCGGCTCCAATTAATACACCAATCATCAGTATTCTAATTAAATTTTTCATGTTATTTAAAAGTTAAATTGTTATTTATAAAGTTTTATTTAGTGTAATGCGCGTTAAAATTAATAGTGACTTTATCACCTGTTGTAATGGTGCCAAACATGGCTTTGGGCGGATCTACATTAAAGTCAGTCATATTAAAGCTGACGCTTCCTGTAAATTTCACCCCATTTGATATATCAGTAGTCACTTTCATGTTCACCGTTTTGGTTACTCCGGCAATTGTAAGCTTTCCTTTAGTATCCAAAATAGTTTTACTATCTGATTGTGTTTTGTTTTCAATAGAACTAAACTGATAAGTTATATAAGGGTGTGATTTCGCCTCCAATGCCTCATAGGTATTATCATCCATAGCGGACTTACCACTTTTCAAGCTTTTTACTGGCACCTTAAAAGTAAGATTTTGGATGTCACCCAAATTTGCCCCCTCTAAATTAACACTTGCCTTTCCTTCAAACTCTTCGGCTTCAATTGTCCAATCGTGTAATGATGAAGTACCATCTACAGTCAATTCTGTTTGATCGGCATTAAGTGTAAAGTTCTGTGCTTGTGCCAGAGGCACTATAAAAATGAATAATATAAAAATGAGATTTTTCATGATGTTTAAATTTAAAATGTAATTATTCTCTGAGCTTTTTTTTGCTTTTATTATGATATAAAGGTCAGGTATAGCAAGCGGACAAATCATGACCTAGGTCATGAAAAAGAATGATTAAATACCTTTATGACTGTTTAAAGCTATTTTCCAATTTAATACTTGCGTTATATAATTATATAATACTGTATTAATAACCCGAATATAAATCTGATTTATTGAGGTCAGAATGAATCTTGCTGTACCATTTTTGTAATAGAAGTAGACAGCCTTAAAAACCAACTTGATCCTTTTACCTACTTTTAAGGCAATCAAAATGCAACTGGCTACTTTGTATTAAAGTGGCCCATATTATAAATTAGACCTCCTTTAAAGACTATGTGACGACTGAAGAATACGTATTTACTTCCATATTAATGGTAAGGGCTTCGTTTGCAATCATCAGATTTTTCCATCCGGCAATAGAAAGGAACTCATGGTTAATGTTGATATGTTGACCGGATAAGAATAAGTATAGAATTTTCATACTGCATATTTTTAGTTCTCCTATATAGTACGAATGCAATAAAATATTGGGGATTTAATATTAAATAATTTTAAAATAATTATTTAGAAGTTAATTGTACGAATAATCAGCACATTAATTTATTTTAGAGAAATGGAGAATTTGAATAGGCTGAGGAATATTTCCCTGAAGTATAAATTATGAGAGGAAATAATTTAAGAAATCTTTTAACTTTTTATTGCTTTTAAGCTACGGTTCCGTCATTCAGCTAGTTTCTCTCTCACTTATTCTAATATGTCCCCCGGTTGGCAATCTAATACTTCACATATAGCTTCCAAAGTGGAAAACCGAATGGCCTTGGCTTTTCCGGTTGTTAATATGGAGAGATTAGCCACAGTAATGCCCACTTTTTCAGCTAGTTCTTTCGATTGCAGCTTACGCTTTGCCAACATCACATCCAGGTTTACAATAACGGCCATAGTTATACAGTTAATTCATTTTCTTCACGTAACCTGTTACCTTCTTTAAAAATTTCAGCCATGAGTAATGCAAATAAAGCACCTATTAGGGGGTAGAATTTGATGGAAAAGGAAAATCGGTAAGAGTCACCTTCGCCAATATTTAAGGATATAGCCCCCAATGCGAAAATAATCAATAAATATATGCCTATATTTTTAAAAGCCTGGATGTTGTTATTCGTAAAAGTCTTTAAGCTTTTGATTGATTGTACTACCTTGATTAACTCACTAAAAATGAGAAAAACTACAACACCTTTCATAAGGGAAACAATAAATAGGGCACTTATCAATAAAGGATTTTGATTTACCGCCTCTTGTAAATTTAGAGATGTGAATTTTTCAGAGCCAGAGGAGATAATGAAACTATATTGTTTTACTGAAATCGTTTCAGCATAATCAGGATTGATCACAAAACCAAATGCATTAACAATCAGGATAGCGATTATAAGCACCCATAGGGACAATTTTTTAATGTCTGAATATCAGTAAAAAATTATTTACAAACAATAATAAGCATCTTTTTTGAGATTTTGCATGAATCACTCTTTTATAGTTATCTGTTGCTGACACCACAGAATTATTGGATTTCTTAAGCATTTCTGCACCCTTCATTACCAGCTTGTGAAAATATAATGGAATAAAACAAAATTTATTTTTTACCCGTTTGAATTGCTTAATGCTTCCCCTTAAAGAAAAACGGAAGATTTTATAAAAAGGGAGTAGTGTTAAAGTTCAGGTATGCGCAGAGATTTGACTAAACCTTTATATGCTTTTCTATTTATTCTTGGAAGCCTTGTTATTGGGAGCATTGGTTTTATGATGCTGGAAGGCTATTCTGTTTTAGAGGGCATTTATATGTCAATGATCACTTTTTCTACAGTAGGTTTTAAGGAGGTTCACCCTCTTAGTGACAACGGAAAAATCTTTACTATTTTCTACATAATTCTGAACCTGGGATTGTTTGCTTATACGGCCTCTATTATTTCTTCGTATTTATTTGAAGGAAAACTGAGGGAAATCTATAAATCATATACAAATCTAAAAGCATTGAAAAAAATGAATAACCATATCATAGTTTGTGGGTTTGGCAAAACCGGTCAAAATGCTTGCCATGGACTTCGAAAGTCCCACCAAAACCTGCTGGTAATTGAACAAGATGCTGATATTATCGAAAATTATAAAAATGAAGATGATTATCAGTTTCTCAGTGGAGATGCAATAGAAGAAAAAGTTTTAAAGGACGCTCAAATAGAAAAAGCCAAGACCATTATTACTACTTTACCAAGTGATGCGGACAATGTATTTATTACTTTAACAGCACGAGAATTAAACCCTGATATCAAAATTATAGCCAAAGCGACAGCACTGAGTACCGAAAAAAAGCTTCGCGCGGCAGGTGCTAATTATGTGATTATGCCCGAACGAGTAGGGGGTTCTTACATGGCTTCACTAGTCACTAAACCAAGTGTTATTGAATTTTTGAATATTCTAGATGGTCAAACGGACAGCGATTATGAACTGGAAGAGATACATCACGATGTCTTAAAAGAGGAGTTCCAGGACCTTTCCTTAGGTGAAATGGATGTAAAAAACCAAACGGGTGCAACTGTTTTAGCTTTTAAGGACAGCGAAAAAGGCTTCATTTTTGATCCTAACTCAGATGAGAAATGTAATGAGGGGGATGTCATCATTTTGCTGGGTGAAAAAGAGACGATAAAGAAGTTTAAGGATACTTATACTAAATAGAGGGAGTTTAAATTCCTGTAACACTCTAAAACAAGTAAGCATGAGATAGAAGAGCCTTTCTCGTCCTAATACATGCTTACTTATTTGCTAATATTAAAAAACCCCCGCATTCAGCTTTTTCAATGCTTCTGCCTTGTATCGTGTATCCACCACCACAGAAATATTATGCCGGCTTCCGCCATAGGAAATCATTCTTACAGGAACAAGATCGG
>JBEPWY010000154.1:0-8232 GCA_041642185.1 Marivirga sp. | reverse complement strand
CGAAGCAATTTTCTACGATCATTACAATTCGTGTAGTGCCTTCAGGCAGCATGGGTGGCTAGAGTTTTTAGAAGAAACGATAGCTAATTTACATGCTGAGGAGGCATTCCTTCAATATTCGGCAAGGGAAAAGCTACTGGCATTATATTTTACTTTGGTGGAAGTACTTAAGGAGAACAGAAGCTATGTATTGCTGGATATGAAGCATATGAAAAAGCCGGAAATCACTCCTGATTTTCTTAAAGCTTTTAAGCACCGTTTTTTGCAATTTGCTGAGGAAATTCTGTTGCAGGCAAAAGAAACTGAAGAAGTAGTGGACAGACCTGTAATCGGCGATAAATACGGAGATGCTTTATGGCTTCAAACTGTATTTGTATTGCAATTTTGGGCTAAAGACGACAGCATTGGGTTTGAGAAAACTGATGCAGCCATTGAAAAGGCAGTGAATGTCTCTTTCGATTTGATGGGTAAAAGCCCCCTAGACAGTATGTTTGATTTCGCCAAATTCCTTTTTCAAAACAGATAATAATGACAGATAGAAAAGAACAATCCAGAATTCCTGTATCCAAAATCCAACGCGCCTCAAAATTTGTATCTACAGGTGCACGAGTGGGTGGGAATTATCTGAAACATTATACCAAAAAAGCTTTTAATCCGGGTATGGACCGTTCACAATTGGACAGTGACAATGCGGCGGATATATATGAATCACTTAGTGAGCTAAAAGGCAGTGCTTTAAAAGTAGCTCAAATGCTAAGCATGGATAGAAACTTGTTGCCACAGGCCTATCAGGATAAATTCACCATGTCACAATATAGTGCGCCGCCACTTTCTTACCCTTTGGTGGTAAAAACCTTTCAGAAACAATTTGGCAAAAGCCCGGAAAGTTTATTCGATACATTTACCAAAAATGCAGTGAACGCCGCCTCGATGGGGCAGGTGCATCAGGCAACTAAAGATGGTAAAAAGTATGCAGTTAAAATTCAGTATCCCGGGGTGGCAGATAGTATCGGTTCAGACCTAAAATTGGTTCGGCCTTTTGCTACACGTCTTTTTAATATGTCTAATGCAGAATTGGATCATTATATGAGTGAAGTAGAGGGTAAATTAATGGAGGAGGCTGATTACGATCTGGAACTCAGAAGATCCAGAGAAATTACCGAAGCTTTAGGCAGTAGAATTGAAGGTTTATATTTCCCTAAATATTATGAGGAACTTTCAGGCAACCGAATCATTACCATGGACTGGCTGGATGGTATGCACATGAAAGAATTTTTGGCGACCAATCCTTCAAAGGCAGTCCGAAATAAATTAGGACAGGCATTATGGGACTTTTATGACTTCCAGTTTCATCAACTGAAACAGGTTCATGCTGATCCGCACCCTGGTAATTTTCTTCTACAAGCAGATGGTTCCATGGGTATTATAGATTTCGGTTGCGTAAAAGAAATTCCTGATGATTTTTACGAGAACTATTTTAGCTTACTAAAGCCTGGCTTTATGGAGGATGAGGATGAAATTAGCAAAAGGTTTGGCGCATTAGACTTTTTCCATGATAAAGATAGTCCAGCGGAAAGAAAAATATTCAGAACGGTCTTTCTTGAAATGATAGGAATGCTAAGCAAACCTTTCCAGTATGATTCTTTCGATTTTGGAAATGATGATTTTTTTAATGAATTATATGCAATGGGCGAGCGTGTTTCCAACATGAAGGAAGTGAGAAATAGCAATGGTGCCAGGGGATCCAAACATGGCTTGTATGTGAATAGGACTTACTTCGGATTGTACAATATGCTTAATCAATTAAACGCCACAGTTACGATTAATAAACCCGAATGGTTAAAAGGTAATCAGACAAAAGTTGCATAATACTCTATTATAAATAGCAGGGAGTTTCCCTGTTATTTATAATTATTTCCCCCCACTTTCTAAAGAGATTACAAAATTTCTTCCAGACATCTTTCTTATAGAGAGCATGTAAGTTTTATATGTATTGAAGCAATCAAAAAAACAATGATTAGTCTATTTTTCATGATGGTAATTATAATTATAAATCATTTATTGGTCAATTCTCTTGTATTTGAACACTTGGTTTTTTTGGATTGCTCTTTAATGACTTTCATTCATATGTACTTAATATGGTGAATGGTAGAAAAAATATTTAATAATTTCCTTTATTTTGCATTTCTAATTGATCGTGTATAAAAAAAACAATAAACAGAATGAAAAAGAATTTACTGAACATGAAAAGTTTTATATTATTGTTATTTGTTGCTTTATTATGGAGTTGCAATAGCGATGATAATGAGCCTAAAAACAACAATAGTATATTAATAAACGGAGAGTCAATAAATATTGTCTCAGCATCTATTTTAGGTGTTGCAATGGATGGAAGTGGCCATGCTGGTATAACTTTAACCTCTGGCGATCAAACTGAAGCCAAAATATTAACTATGGATGTTAGTTATGCCGGAGATAATGTAGTAGTAGGGGAATATTCCTTTCCGTCTGACAATGGTGCTACTGAAATGAATGATTGGCTAACAAACTATACCATTCAATCGGGCAACAGCTTTGAAACTGAACATCTTGAGTCAGGTGCAATAACGGTAATTGATAACGGCAATGATAACTATACTATTGACATGGATTTAATTATGGATGGAGGTACCGTAATTAAAGGAAGTTACACTGGTGATTTTCAGGTCATGTTTAATAATGGATAAAATTGAGATTTCCTTAGTTGTTAAATAAAAACGGGTTTCTGCTTAAATAGTAGAAGCCCGTTTTTATATTAAATAATAATTGAGTTTACTTTAACTTTGGATATAACCTAAATACTCCATAAATACAGACTACCACCAAAATCATTAATGCTGTTCCTTGTAAATAGTCTCCATATAAAAAAGAGCCTGTGCCAAACATAAAAGAGTACACTCCAATACTTGCGGCAATCATACATAAAATACCGATAGGCACTTTCCACTGCCTGTTGTATATCTGCATACCGGTTTCTGCCACTAATTTTTGCGTAATATGTTTCCAACCGGGCCCACCGGGATTTACTTTTTTAACAAATGATAATAAAGTGGCTTCATTCGTTTCAGGAGTGAAATAACTGGCAAAGATCCATGTGAAAGTAGTAATACCAACACCAATCACCAGTTCCTGCCATGCTATGAAGGGAGTAAAGCCTAAATTGGAATGTATAAACCCAAAATACATGGCTACTAGAAAACTCACTACCATAGCTACAATTTCACTATAGGCATTTACACGCCACCAGAACCATCTCAGAATATAAATTAAACCTGTGCCGGCACCTATCTGTAATAAAATTTCAAATGTTCGAAGTGCATTTTCCAGCATCAGGGCGAAAATCATACTTAAAATCATGAGTAGCAGTGTAAACAACCTTCCGGCTCTTACAAGCTCTTTTTGTGTAGCTTTTGGTTTTAAAAATCTATTGTAAAAGTCATTAACAAGATATGATGCACCCCAGTTTAAATGGGTGGAAATGGTAGACATATAAGCAGCTATCAAAGAAGTAACCACTATGCCCAACAGACCAGCCGGAATAAAAGTTAGCATGGCTGGGTAGCCCATATCATGATTGATAATACCTTCAGTTTCGGGAAAGGCAGTTTTAAAACTAGCCAAATCAGGAAATACAATCAGTGAACATAAAGCAACAATTATCCATGGCCAGGGACGAAGCGCATAATGAGCCACATTAAAGAATAAAACGGCTTTCAATGAATTGTCTTCATCTTTAGCGGCAAACATTCTTTGTGCAATATAGCCGCCTCCGCCAGGTTCGGCACCTGGATACCAAACACTCCACCATTGTACAAGCAGAGGAATAAGGAAAATCATTAAAAACATTTCAGGATTGGAAAAAGATGGAAAAAAAGACAGTTTATCCACCACATTCTCATGGCTTAAAAGATTGCTTAATCCACCGACCTTAGGATGATTTAAGGCCACTACAGCAGCAACTATAGCGCCGCCGATTGAAAGGAAAAACTGTAGAAAATCTGTTATTAAAACACCTCTTAATCCGCCTAAAGTACTGTAAAGTACAGTGATTGTGCCAGCTATTATAACTGTTTGTACAGGCGAAAGCCCTAATAAAACGCCTCCTATTTTTATGGCCGCTAATGTTACAGAAGCCATAATCATAACATTAAATAACAAACCAAGGTAAACAGCTCTGAAACCACGAAGAAATTTGGCCGCTTTACCACTGTATCGCAATTCATAGAATTCCACATCGGTAATTACGCCTGACTTTTTCCAGAGCCTTGCATATACAAATACAGTAAGCATACCTGTTAATAAAAAAGCCCACCATGCCCAGTTGCCGGATACACCATGTTGCCTCACAATATCGGTTACCAGATTGGGAGTATCTGTGGAAAAAGTAGTTGCCACCATGGAAACCCCTAAAAGCCACCAGGGCATTTTACCGCCAGCAGCAAAAAACTCTTCCGAACTATTGTTTTTACGGGCGGTCCATAGGCCAATTCCTAAGGATATAATTAAAAAACCTATAACAAATGACCAATCTATTGTGCTTAATCTCATTTTTCCTGAATCCGGTTCGCAGCATTATCTAATGATTTAGCTGCTTGTTTTCATATTTTTCTGCGTGAATATATAAAAGAATTTCAGGAAAATGAGGATGCAACTGTGGCATTTTAAGTAAAGCAATCAATTATTTAACAGATTGAAGTAGAATCTGAATTAAGAAGAAAGCAATTCAGATTCTACTTCAATCGGGCTTTCCAAAGTTTTATGTACAGGGCATTTTTCTGCTATATCAAATAGTCTCTTTCTCTGTTTGTCATCCAAATTGCCTTTGATCTCTATTTTTCTACTGAAATAGGTGATTTTTCCATCTTTTGATTCGCAATTTTCTGTGTCTTTTTTATGTCTTTTCTCCTGGTCAACATGCACGAGAACTTCATCTAATTCCCATTTTTTTCGGTTGGCGTACATGCGTAAAGTAATTGCGGTGCAAGCTGCCAGGGCAGAGGTCAGAAAGCCATAAGGTGTTGGTCCAAAATTGTCACCACCCACATCTTCAGGTTCATCTGACAATAAATGATGCCCTTCAGCCACAAGTTGGGTGGTGTAATTATCTGATTCCGGACCAATGAGAGCAACGGTTTGTGAATCTGTTGATAGATCAGTTTCAGGCAATTTCTCTAGAAATCTACCTGCCCATATTGCAATCATTTCACCTGCATAGTTAGAATCATTCTTATTACTTATTAAATGGTCGGCACCATCAAGGGAGATAAAGCTTTTTGGATGGAAAGCATTTTTATAAATTTCTTCTGCATTTTCAATACCTACAATGGTATCCTGAGGAGAGTGGAGTATTAAAACAGCTTTACGTAAATCCTTTAAGTTCTTTAAAGCTTTATTTTCTTTCAAATCATTTAAAAATTTTTCTTTGATTTTAAAAGGCCTGCCTCCAATAGAAACTTCTGCTTCCCCTTTTTCTTTTATTTCATCAACCCCATCTTTTAGTAATTTCAAAATATGCTGTGGTTGAGCAGGGGCGGCAATTGTGGCCACTGCTGTTACAGAATCTATTTTTGAAGCTGCCATTAATACTGCTGCACCTCCCAATGAATGCCCTATCAATAAACTGGGTGCTTTATATTCTTTTTTTAAAAAGTCTGCGGCTGCTAGTAAGTCTTCAGTATTGGAGGAGAAATCAGTATCGGAGAAATCACCATCACTTTCTCCCAGTCCTGTAAAATCAAAGCTCATTACTGCGTAACCGTATTTTGTTAATGCCAAAGAAATATTTCTGATGGCCTTCAAATTTTTATTACATGTGAAACAATGGGCGAATATTACAAAATTCACGGGTTTAGTATTTGCGGGAAATGCAATATATGCTGATAACTCGTATCCCTGAGAACCTTTAAAATTCACTTTTTCTCTTTTCATAATCAAGCCTTTTAATATATGTGTTAAAGTTTTTTTTAATTTGAAGTATAGTAATAACGATGACGGCAACAAAGCGATTAACCTTATGTGCATAGAATAACCTTATGCTTAACATACCATCCTAGGATAGCTTACCTACCTCTGGAAGGGATGTTTGGATAAAAAACGTTCATTCTGCTGTAGAACTATGTTCCGGTTATTCCATTCCGCTAAGGCGGCACAAGTTGTGACTAATGGAAATTAACTATATACATGAAACGAATATGGTTCACTAATATGTTACTAAGTTTCAAGCTTATATTTATGAATTGTTTTACCACAAAATAACAAGGCAAGCATAAAAGAATAATGAGACTCTGAATTTATTAATAATATTAATATAATTCATTACATTGGATTGGTAAATAGATACGATTTCTAAAAAGTATCACTATATTTAAATGCGTTAACAGGTAAAAAATCATTTTATCTAGCTTTAATAACTGAAAATAGTCGTCGGGACTTTTAAACCTGAAGTTTGAATAAAAATATTAGTTTTAAAATCATTAACTACAGTCTAAAACACTAATCATGCTTAAAGAACAACTTAAAATCTTAATTAAACTAGCCACTATTGATAACGAGTTAGCGGAAAAAGAAGCTAGCCTTATTGAGAAAATTGGAAAGGCTAACGGTATAACCGAAGAAGAAATTTATGGGATGATGAAAAATCCTGAGCCTATAAAAAATCTTGATTCTTTATCAGAAGATCAGCGCTTCGAATACCTTTACAATATCATTCAGCTAATGAAAATTGATGGTAAAGTTTATAAAAGCGAAATAGTTTTCTGCCAAGAAATTGCTGAAAAGTTAGGCTTTAAAAAGAAATCAGTTGCTGAACTTTCAAAAGGTATTTATAGTGATCCGAGCATAACTTCGGATCATGAACATTTAAAAGATAGGCTCAAGAAATACTCGTTAAAATAAATTAATTTTAAAAATTTAGCCTCTGTATTTGCAGAGGCTTTTTTAATATGAAAAAGCTATTGTTTAAAACCCTTGCAAAGTTTAATAAAGCCGTTTTGCCGAGTTTTGGTAAAAAAGACCTCACTAAGCTTTCTAAATGGCAGAAAATTGTCATAGGTTATCGATATTATGTCACTAAAAATGCGCTGGACGAATAACTTAAGGGGGTAAATATCACCAAATTTCGTAAAGAACTGACTTATTGTGAAGTAAGGTCAAAAACAACTGCGCGCTGGCTTAATTCTTTCACCTCTGGAAGAGTAACTTCAGCTTTGTGAATCGGCTTCTATTAGAACTTCCACCTGTTAAAATAGCGTTATAGGCTTTTTCCTGCCGTACAAATCCATTGTTTTACCACTTTTATTCTCTTTATTGTATTTGTTTTAATATTTGAATTCAAAAATTTAGGATTATTTATTCTATTTCCTGTTAAATAAATCCATTAATTATACCTATTTCTATGAGAGCTAAATCGCCGGAATTTTCCAGAACAACCATTACTGAATTAATGATTCCTTCCTATGCCAATTTCGGAGGAAAAATACACGGAGGGATATTATTGTCATTAATGGATAAGGTGGCGTATGTATGTGGTAGCAAACACTGTGGAGCATATTGTGTAACAGTTTCTGTTGATGATGTTGATTTTTTACAGCCTGTTGAGGTGGGGGATTTAGTGTCTATGTTGGCTTCCGTTAATTATGTGGGAAATACCAGCATGGTTATTGGAATTAAAGTGATTGCCGAGAATGTGAGAAACTCTATTGTAAAGCATACGAACACCAGTTACCTCACAATGGTTGCTAAAGATGATGCAGGGAAATTAGTAAAAGTACCGCCCTTGCTATTGGAAACTGAAACAGACATCAGAAGATTTGCCGAAGCGATAAAAAGAAAAGAATTGAAATCAGGCTTTCAGAAGCAGATGAATCAGGAAAAAACTGATTTTACTTTGAAGAAAGAGATTGATCTTTTGAAGGATCAAAGATGTGAAGTATTCCTTAATAATACAGATAGTTAAGTATTCCTGCATATAAACTAAAAAATCGCGCACCTTATTAGAGTACGCGACTAGAAATCAATTATTTTAATGCTTATCCTACTTTTTCCTGAGATTTGGATTGCAACCATTCTTTAGCCTCTTCAACACTTTTGAATGTAGCCATTTCCAATGATGAACCTATTTTAATGTTCAGTTCTTTGGATGACATTTCAGAAAAAGTATTGGCTGAGACAACATGGGCATAATGTTTTAAGCCG
>JBEPWY010000153.1:0-8235 GCA_041642185.1 Marivirga sp. | reverse complement strand
AAATATTTGGAGTTAAGTTATGCCTCAGCTAATGAACTCATTGGGAACTGTACAGGTGAATTTCAGGAAATGTTAAGAGTGGAATCTGAAAAAAAATTATCCGGAACATGGGGAGCATGTGATGGTCCTTCTTTGTTTTATGAACGAACAAAATGATTTGGAAAGATCAAGTGAGTTTTAAAAATCAGGAACATGACATCTTATATATCCTGCTCCTGATTTAATAAATTATTTTGCTTTTTAGATCAATTCAAGTCCGAAAATTAATAAGCCCTTACTTCTTTTCCTTCCATAAAATTAACAAAAGCTCTGTTTACTACTTTGTTGCCACCGAGGGTTGGGAAGTTTCCTGTAAAATACCAGTCTCCTAAATGTTCAGGACAAGCTTTATGTAAATCATCTACTGTTTGGTAAATAACTTCTACATCCGCTTTAATAAAGTCTGCTTTTACTAATTCTGCTATTTTATTGGAAACCTGCTCATAACTGAAAGGAGAGAATACCTCTTTTACATAATTTTCGGAATCATTACCTTTAATACACTTTTGATACACATTATCAAGTATGTTTTCCTGTTTGGTTTCTTTTAATAAAGCCAATACTGCTCTGAAAGCAATAAATTCTTTCATTTTGGACATGTCAATACCGTAGCAATCAGGAAACCTGATCTGAGGTGCCGATGATACAATGATAATTTTTTTCGGACTCAACCTATCGAGCATTCTCAATATACTTTTTTCAAGAGTAGTACCCCTCACTATTGAATCATCAATCACCACAACAGTATCAACATTTTTTTTGATTACTTCATAGGTGGTATCGTAAACGTGCGCCACTAACTCATCCCTATGCTCATCATCAGTGATAAAGGTTCTGAGTTTGGCATCTTTTATTACTAACTTCTCCACCCTTGGGCGGAAGGCCAATAATTTTTCTAAAGCTTTATCATCTTCTCTTTCAGCACGTAATTCTTTAAGCTGTCTTTTGGCTAGATGTTCTTCCATACCCTCCATCATTCCTAAAAATGAAGTTTCTGCAGTATTGGGAATGTAAGAAAAAACAGTGTTTTGTAAATCGTAATCTATTTTTTCTAAAATCTTAGGAACCAGTAATTTACCTAACATTTTTCTTTCATTATAAATATTAGGATCAGATCCGCGTGAGAAATAAATTCTTTCGAAACTACATGATTTTCTTTCCAGAGGCTTAATGAATTCTTTCATGAAATAGCTGCCATCTTTATTCACTATTAATGCATTGCCAGGAGCTACTTCTTTAATTTCATTATATTCTACATTAAAAGCTGTTTTAATGGCTGTCTTTTCTGAAGCTACTACCACTATTTCATCATCTACATAATAATGGGCTGGCCTGATGCCTGAGGGGTCGCGTGCTACAAAAGCGTGACCGGCACCTGTAATACCTGCCATTGCATACCCACCATCAAAGTCACGACATGCTCGTTGTAATACTTTTAACAAATCCAGTTGATCTTCTACAATCTGGGTGATTTCAGCATTATTATGAGTATCCTTGTATTGGTCAAAAATCCGCTGGTTCTCTTCATCAAGGAAATGACCGATTTTTTCCATAACAGTAACAGTGTCAACTTTCTCTTTAGGATGCTGCCCTAAATCAGTTAAAATGTCGAATAATTCTTCCACATTTGTCATATTGAAATTTCCTGCAACCATTAAACTTCTGTTTTTCCAGTTGTTCTGGCGAAGCATAGGATGGCAATTCTCTACTGCATTTTGACCATGAGTTCCATAGCGTAAATGGCCCAGCCATAGCTCTCCTGTAAAAGCACAGTTTTCTTTCAACCATTTTGCTTGATTAAACCACTTGCCACCTTCTTTTTTAGCTTTTTTGTATTTTTTTGATATTTTTTTAAAAATATGGGTAATAGGCTGTGAATCTATGGAGCGATATCTGCTGATATATCTTCGACCCGGCTCCACATCTAGTTTGATATTTCCTACTCCTGCTCCATCCTGACCTCTGTTATGTTGTTTTTCCATTAATAAGTAAAGCTTATTCATGGCATACAATGGACCATACTTGTCGATGTAATATTGAAGAGGTTTTCTTAATCGGATAAGGGCAATTCCGCACTCGTGTTTGATGCTGTCACTCATAGTTTTATCATTAGAATGCAAAGTTAAGTTTATTAATGTTGTAGTTCAATACTTTTCTTTATAACAAGTGTAAACTTAAAAAAGTGCAAGTAATATATTCGATGGATATGTGCTTTTTATATGATTAAAATCTCACGAACATTATAAATACATCTAAT
Source organism: Marivirga sp. (assembly GCA_041642185.1). Taxonomy (GTDB): domain Bacteria; phylum Bacteroidota; class Bacteroidia; order Cytophagales; family Cyclobacteriaceae; genus Marivirga. Next base: position 5,939 of record JBEPWY010000153.1, on the reverse strand, counting down.
TTTAATAGTACTTTTGGTTTTGTCATAATGAAGATCAATTTAAGTATTTCAAATTTTTGGAAGCCATAAAAAATAGCAGGATTGTGAGAAAGGTTCTTTTAAGTACCGGTTTATATTTTCTATTCCTTTTTTCTCTTTACTCAGACACAGATTTTTCATATGAATCCATGCAGGAATTTTATGAACAACAATTGAATTTGAGTAAAGATCAATCAGATTCGATTTTAGATTTCCATAGAAAGGACTTAGAACTGATCGAAAAAATTTATACTGATAATAAAGTCTCCGAAGATGAGATTTATGAAATACTTGCTTTTTCAGCTAAAGCTGAAAATTTTGATAAATATGATGAGGTAATAAACCTTTTGAGAACAGTCATCCCCTGGCTGAAAGAGCAACCGCAACAGCAGGCTTTTCTTTATTACAAATTGGGTGGATTTTACTTCCATCAGCATAAATTGGTACAGTCCATTGAGCAGTTTATGAAAGCAATTTTAATATTTGAGCAAATTGGGGATTCTAAATCTCTTGCCAGAGCGCAATTGAATATTGCACTTATTAATATGCAAGGTAGTAACGATGAAATAGGAATTGATTATGCTAATCAGTCTCTTCAAATTATGGAAAACCTGGAATTAGAAAACCAAAAAGATTCTATCATATTAAGAAGACTTTATAGCGTGAAAGGTATTTTGCATAGAAGAGTGGGGGACTATGAAAAAGCTTTGTTCAATACGGAGCAGTCTATACAACTTTTATATGCAATGAAGGATACTTTACTCACTGCAATTGCAAAAGGTAATAAAGCTGTTATATATTATGAGATGGGTAAATTAAATTCTGCACTTCCTCTTTTAATTGCAGATTATGAAACCAGCAAAGCAGCAGGTTATTACTCTAGTGCATTCAATGCAGGAATTTTTATTTGTAAGATTTATTCGGCAAAGGGTAATCTGCAGGAATTAACAGCAACCTTTAATGCTATAACACAAATATTTGAAAAACAGGGTATAACAAATAAATTAGCGATTGTAGATTATTATAAGATAGGGGCTGATTTGGCTAACATTAAAAATGATCAAAATGAAGAAAACTACTATTTGAGAAAATATGTTGATGTAGACCATGCAAGAGATTCTATCAATAAAGTAAATGATGTAGCTCAGTTGCAGGAGAAATATCTTTTAGAAAAGGAAGTGGCCAAATTGGAGCTTCTAAAAAAAACAAATCATTTACAGGCATCCCACCTAAAATTAAGAACTGCCCTTTTAATTATTATAGGTCTAGCATTAATTATAGTATTATGGTATGTATATGTGCTCACTCAGAAAAATAAGAAGATCGACAGGCTGAATGAAATGCTGGAAGAAAAAGTTTCAGAACGAACTAACAGATTGTTGGAGATTAATAAAGAACTTGACACCTATTTATATAGGGCTTCCCATGATATTCGCAGGCCAATTCGTACTATATTAGGTTTAAATAATGTTGCCAAGATCAGTGATAATAAGGAAGAGTTGAGTAAGCTATTTGAGCAAGTCCATTTTACTGCCCTAAATATGGATAAAATGCTCTTCAAATTACAGATGGCGTATGAATTGAATAATGAGCATCCGATGGAAGAAGTGAATATTGAAGAACTGATTCAAACTTGCATCAGCAATATGATATTAGAAATAGAAACGCATAAGGCTGAAATAAAAATTAATATTCCTAATAATGCTCTATACGTACAGGCAAATCATGCTTTAATATTGATGATGCTAAATAATATCCTTGAAAATTCATTATTATATCAGAATCACGGAAAGCCGGAAATTGAAATAAATACCGATATAGGTAAATACTATTTTTATATTCACATTAAAGATAACGGCTATGGTATATCAGAAGAATATTATCAAAAAGTATTTACTTCTTATTTTAAGATTAGTAATAAAACCCAGGGATCCGGTTTGGGTTTGTTTTTAGCAGAAAGGGCAGTTAACTATTTAGGTGGTGAAATCACCATCCAATCTGTAATAAATAAAGGCTCTCATTTTACCATTAAACTTCCTGTTAATCCCAGATAAGATATTTTTCCAGCCGTACTTCATCATGGAAAAACATTTTGGCAGATGCTTCAAAAGAAGCAGTTTTATCTGAAACAAGAAAGCGGTCCTTTTGGATAATCTGCATGGATTCCATTTTATTTTCCCTAAGATAGCTTTTCAACCTTTTAGCCACTATGGAAGCCGAATCAAGAATGTCTACCTGCTGCTTATAATAAGAAGCAATTTCATTTTTAATTAAGGGATAGTGAGTGCACCCTAAAATCAAAGCTTCAATACCGCTTAAATGATCATCTTTTAAGTAATTCTCAATTATCTCATGGCTGATTTTGTTTTCAAAATATCCTTCTTCAATCATAGGTACAAGCAGAGGAGTAGCAAGACTTTTTAATTCAATACTGCTATTGATATTTTTCAACTTGCTTTCATACATATTAGAATTAACTGTCTGTTTGGTTCCTATAAGTCCTATTTTTTTGTTATTGTAATTTGTTGCTATATAATTTACAACAGGATCAATCACGTTAAATACTTTTGCCTTAGAGCCTACATATTCTTTTACCAGATCAAAAGCAGCAGAGGAAGCAGAATTACAGGCTATTAAAATTAGTTTACATCCTTGTTGTAACAATACATCAGTCACTTTTATAGAATAAGCCTGAATAGCTGCTGTCGATTTATCGCCATAAGGTAAATGGGCTAAATCTCCAAAATATACCATGCTTTCTGTAGGCATAAATTCTCTGACTTTATGCGCAACAGTAAGCCCTCCTATTCCAGAGTCAAAAATCCCTATTGGTGACGAATTATTTTGATCCATTTTACAAAGATGGAAATATGATTATATTTTATACAGGTATAGCATATATTTTTTGCTTTTATTGAAGATTGATAAGGTGATGTAGATTATAAATAATAATTACATTTATTTATAATCTACTGTAAAATAGATTGTTATGATTAAATTTAAATAGTAGTCAATTTTATTTTTTAAATTGCTGTAACTTTTAACTCTATTATACATCTTCCTATTGTAATGAGCGAGGAAATCTACTTTAAGAACATATTTTTAAGCCAAAAGAATAAGCTATATCGCTTTGCATTCTTTTTCTTAAAAGAAATGGATGAGGCTAAAGATGCCACTCAAGAGACCCTGATTAAAATTTGGGACAAAAGAGATGAATGGCATAAAGTAGAAAATCCTGATGCCTGGAGTATGCAAATAATTAAAAACAACTGTTTAGATAGGTTAAGAAAAACCAAAACAGTTCAGAAACACCAGGCAACACTAAAGATCGTTCAATCTACTGATCAAAACCCGGGTTCAATATCGATATGGAAAGACCAGTGGAAGGTTATGCAGCAGGTAATGGATCAGCTCAGCGAAAAACAAAAAGCTGTTTTCATTTTAAGAGAAATAGAAGGCAATAGTTATCAGGAGATAGCAGAATCGCTTAATATATCAGAGGCGCAGGTAAAATCGGATTTATATCGATCGCGCAAGTATTTGAAAGACAAAATGTTAAAAATAAACAATCATGGCATCGGAAAAACTCAAACAATGGCTTGAAAAATACTGGCAAGGCGAACTAAGTCATGGGGAAGAAATGCAATTCAGGAGTGAGCTCAAAGCCACGAAAGAAACTCTTAGCGGAGAGCTAAAGGAAATTTCAGAATGGTTTGAGTCAACTGAAGATTTCAAAAACCAATTACAGCTTGACGATGATTTTGATGATGCTATTTTAAATACCATTAAGCAAAAGACATCTTTTGCAAACCAGTGGAGTTGGTGGAAAATTGCGGCCTCTATATTGATCATAATCAGCCTTGGTTATATGGCTTGGATGGTTCCTCAGCAGGATACTGATCATGGATTAACTGAGATTAAAAATACGCAGGAAAATCCTGAAAAAGCTTTTGAAGAAACAAAAGCAACACTACAACTGATGGCCAATATGATGAATTCCGGTAAAGATCACCTCCATTCGCTGCAGTTATTTCAGGTAGCACAGGAAAAAGTACAAAACACCTTGAAAAAGGGAGAAACAAAAAAAGAAAATTCAGAAAAATCGATTTAAATTAAATAAGATGAAAAAGATAACATTAATATTCGCATTATTTTTAACAGGTAGCATGGCATGGGCACAAAATGCTGAGTTTATCAAATTCTATAATAAGTATTCAACCAATCCTGAGTTTACAATAGTATCTGTAAATGAAAGAATGATTAGCCTTTTCTCTAATTTTGAAATGGAAGGGGAAGAAGAAAAAGCTGTAATGGAAGCAGTATCTAAGCTAAAAGGCATTAAATTAATTTCCAACCAGAATACGACAGTAGGTAAAAAGCTTTTTTTAGAAGCACAGACATCTTTTAGTAAAGACTACGATGAGTTAATGACTGTTCGGGACGGCGATTCGGATATGCGCTTTATGATTAAAGAAAAAGATGGTATCATTAATGAATTAGTGATGTTGGTAGGAAGCGACAGTAGTTTTGTAGCCGCTAGTTTGTTTGGGAATATTGATCTGAAACAGATGGCCAAGGTGGCAAAAGGACTGAATATTTCGGGTATGGAAAATTTAGAACAATTAGAAAATGTAGAGGATAATTAATACTCTGAAGAAATTTCAAGCCTTTTAAATAATAGTACACTATAAAGACTAAGCTTTTATTTAGCTTAGTCTTTATTATTTTTAAATATCATCTGTATGAAATTACTTTTGCCAATTATCCTGTTGATAGTAATGGTTTCCTTAAGCGCTTGCCAAAAGGATATCGAAAATCCTATGGAAAATATAGAGAGAAAGAAAATACATTCTCTTTCTCTGCATTTATATCCCAGTACAATCAGGATGGTAAATATTGCCAACGATCCCAATTTTTATGAGGTTACCAAAAATGTGAAAAAGGCACATTATTTACAGATCAGTTTGGATACCCCTGAAAAAGCAGCGGCTTTTGCAGATTGGCAAAAGGAGCAGGATTTGTCCGGTTGGCACGAATTACTATCAGCAAGAATGAATGGTACCATGGTGAAAGTATATTCACCTGAAAGTAAAGATGATGTTATGTTTGCCACTTTAAAATCTGATGATAGGGTAAATCTTGTATGGATTGATGGTAAAGTGGATTTAGCTAAAGCTACAAAATTAATAGAAACCGGTATTGATTTAGGCCCTGTTACAGATTACCTCAGTGATAAAAAGGAAACGGAAGAGAGAAGAGAGAAAATGAAGAGCCTTAGAAAGCAAATGGAAGAGGAAGATTCTGTAACTAAAATTCAGCCGGAAAAATAATTATATCTTACTATGAGTGAAACCATACTGAAAATTTCAAGCCTCACAAAAAGGTACGGCAAAATTACTGCTATAGATGAACTTGACCTTGAAATAAGAAAGGGTACAGTATTTGGTCTTTTAGGGCCAAATGGAAGCGGGAAAAGTACCACCTTAGGGATTTTGTTAGGCGTTACACAGAAGGACAGCGGTGAATTTGAATGGTTTTCCCAAAAACCTGAGGCTAGCCAGCGTAAAAAAATTGGCGCTATATTAGAAAGCCCGACTTTTTACCCTTATTTGTCAGGCGTTCAGAACCTGAAAATAGTCTGTAAAATAAAAGATGTGCCTGACACAAGGATTAATGAAGTTTTAAAACAGGTAGGATTATTTGAAAGAGGTAGCTCTCCATTCAAAACCTATTCTTTAGGAATGAAACAGCGGCTGGCCATTGCATCCGCCTTACTTTCTGACCCTGAGGTATTAATTTTAGATGAGCCAACTAATGGGTTAGACCCACAAGGAATCGCAGAAATAAGAGAATTGATCCTTCAGATTGCGGAAAGTGGCAAAACAATTATTTTAGCAAGCCATCTGTTGGATGAGGTGCAG
>JBEPWY010000152.1:0-8256 GCA_041642185.1 Marivirga sp. | reverse complement strand
GTAGCCATTGGGCAAAGTAGTGGTGATGGCACCTTCTCTCAAGGTTTTGTTTTCATCTCCAATTAATTTATCAATGTCAATATATTCGGCTTGACCAATTCCATGACAGCGCTCGCAGGCCCCTTTAGGGTGATTAAAAGAAAAGAGGGACTTGCTCATAGTCTCAGCAGCTGAGTATCGAGCAAATAGAATCCTGAAAATAGCCGCCAGCTCCGAAAGCGTACCAAAAGTGGCATTGATAGACTGAAAGCGTTTCGACTGTTCCACCTTAATTACAGGAGGTAAGTCCTTAATATCATCCACTTCAGCCGTGGGTATTAATTGCCCGTTTTGTTGTCCATAAGCAGGAAGGCTCTCTAAAAAATAGCGGTAGCCTTCATTCGCAATCACGCCCATTGCCAAAGATGATTTTCCCGACCCTGACAATCCTGTCACAACAATTAACTGGTTTTCAGGAATAGTGAGATTAATGTTTTTTAGATTGTTTTGGTGGGCGTTTGTGATGCGCATAAAGGATTGTTTTTTTTGATGATCGTGTGCAGAGTAAAGACGCATTGCATTGCGTCTTTACAATTTTTTACGAAATTACAATTTATAATTTAGGTAACACAAACGATTCAACCATGCCTGACAAATTCAAAGATAAATACCGAATAGAATCAGCGCGATTAAAAAATTGGGATTATGGTAGCAAAGCAAACTATTTCGTAACCATTTGCACAAAAAATAGAGAATATTTTTTCGGTAATATCAGAAATGGGGAAATGGTTTTAAATGATATAGGGATAATTGTAGAATCAGAATGGGAAAAATCGTTTGAAATGCGACCCGACATGAATTTGTTTATGGGCGAATATATCGTGATGCCTAATCATTTTCATGGGATTATTGGAATTGGCGATAATGAATATAATTCAAACCGTGAATCGAATTGTAGAGACGCGATGCATCACGTATCTACATTCGGTCCACAATCAAAAAATTTGTCATCCATTATTCGGGGTTTCAAATCTGGCGTGACCGTTGGTGCACGATTAATTAATCCTGATTTTGGATGGCAGGCACGTTTTCATGATCATATAATCCGTGATCATAATTCATTTATTCGCATTTCAGAATATATAAAAAATAATCCGCGGAATTGGCATGGTGATAGGTTTCATGGTTTGTAGGTAGAGGTAGAGGCGCAATGCATTGCGCCTCTACCTGGCCAAAACAGAAACAGCATTACTAGTTCCTGAACCACCCATATTTACCACCAAACCTGTTGTGGCATCTTTTAACTGATGTCCCCAGGCTTGTTGCATCAATTGCTTATAAATATAGGCATGCATACCAACGCCTGTTGCCCCAATTGGATGGCCTTTTGCTTTTAATCCGCCGGATAAATTAACAGGTAATTTGCCATCACGATAGACTTTACCACTTTCAAGGGCTTCATACTCACTACCTGCCGGTGCAATTCCCATAGCGCTATATAATAAAAGCTCTGTGATGGTAAAGCAATCATGTACTTCTGCCAGGTTAATATCATCAATTGAAAAACCGGCACCTTTTAAGGCTTTATCCACTGCAAAAGCTGCACCTTCCAGAAAATAGTCAGATTTATGTTTCCCAAAACTATCTAAATAATCACTCGCACTGTAAAAGCTTTTGATGGCTACAGACTTTCCATTACTTAAACTAGCATCTTCCAGTACTAATGCTGCAGCACCATCAGAAACCAATGAACAATCATGTAACCTGAGAGGCTCATAAATAACAGGATTCTTTTCATTCGGCAACGATAGTATATCTTCCGCTGATTTAGGTTTTTGAAGTTGAGCTAATGGGTTTTCCGCGGCATTTGTATAGGCCTTGGCCGAAATCTGGGCCAGCCAGGGTCGCAATTTTTCTTCAGAATAGTTATATTGTTTCATCCATCCTTTGGCCAAATCTGCAAACATGCAAGGGGCTGTTACGGATTTGCTTCCTTCTTCAGGCCAGAAAGTGGCGAGGGCTAAAGCTTCCGTTACTCCCGCCATATCTAAGTCTGTCATTTTCTCTAACCCAACCACCAAAACACGCTTCATCATTCCCGATTTGATCGCCATTATGGCCATGTGAATTGCAGAAGAACCTGAAGAACAGGCTGTTTCAGTTCTGTACATAGGCTTGTGGCGCAACTCAGGTATAGCATTTACTCCATAAGAAGCAATATTTTCCTGCCGATTAAAACCTCCTCCACTATAATTCCCCACAAACACACCATCAATAGCCACCGCTTCAATTGCTGCGTCTTGTAAAGCACCTTTAGCAGCTTTTTCATACAGGGTATATAAAGTCTCCCCCTCTAGTTTGCCAAATGAAGAATGATAAGCTCCAATTATATTTACCCCTAAGTCCATATCTTTTAATTTAATTCAAGTTAATAAAAGTATAGAAGAAATATCGGCTGATTAAGTCTAATTCCTATTTCGGGTTTAAGGAAAGTTATAATAATATACCTTCTTTTTGCTATATTTATCAAAGGCGGACAGTTAAAGAGCTTTAATCCAGAAATATTCATAACCCTATAGTTGTCAGAATGTAATTATATACACCATAAAAATTTACGTACAATGAAATATATTTTTATCATCATAGCGACATTAACAAGCTGCTTAGCTTTTGGGCAATCAACTAAAGCAGGAAAAGACTCTTTGGTAGTAAACCCTAATTACGACAAAACTTTAGCCGATAAATTAGGAGGAGATGATTACGGTATGAAAAGTTACTTTCTTGTAATTCTTAAAACAGGTGCAAATATAACCGCCGACAAAGAACTAATTAAAGAAAGTTTCAGAGGACATATGGAAAATATTAATCAACTGGCCGAAGAAGGTAAACTAATTATTGCCGGACCTTTGAAGAAGAATGAAAACAACTACAGAGGAATCTTCATATTGAATAACATCGAATCAGCAGAAGAAGCAAAAAAATTATTGCAAAACGACCTTGCTATAAAAAACGGACTATTAGATTATGAAATCTTTGGCTGGTACGGTTCAGCTGCACTTCCAGAATATTTACCAGTTTCTGAAAAAATTTGGAAAATAAAACCTTAAAGTACCACTTTACACATAGCAAACCTGCACTGCTATTTAAGAACATTTACAGGTTTTAATTGGAAAAGAATTTTTTTAAAAAAGCCATCAAACAAAAAAGGCCGATCAATGACCGGCCTTTTTAAATATCAATATTTTTTTGATTTTTAGGATTCCTTTGGTAAGATATTAGTAACGATTTTTACTGTTTTATTAGCTCCTGCATTAGAAACAACAGTAATTACTTTAGTAATTCTTCCCATTTTACCTCGGCTGTTAAACTTAACCGTCATCTCAGCTGATTCACCGGGCATAACTGGCTCTTTTGGCCAAGATGGCGCCGTACAACCACAAGTTGTTTTAACATCAGAAAGGATCAAAGGCTCATTACCCGTGTTTTCAAATGCAAATACATGTTCAACAACATCACCTTGTGTGATATCTCCAAAATCATGAGTTGTTTCCTTGAAAGAAAGGTCAGGACCGTTATTACTATCTGCAGTTTGAGCAAATGCAAAGTTCACTGCAAATAATGTGATTAGTAAAAATGTTAGTTTTTTCATAATGCTTTTCTGATTTATTGATCGATTGGTAAATATACAAAAATGGAATTAATTTGGTTCCATTAAAAGAATCGATTGTTAAAATTTACTAAAAACAATTCATCAGTAGCCCTGGTAACCGCAGTATATAACCATCTGATATATTCCTTATCCAGCATTTCATCGGTCAAATAACCTTGGTCCACAAATACAGCTTTCCACTGCCCACCTTGCGACTTATGGCAAGTTAAAGCATAGGCGAATTTTACTTGTAAAGCATTTAAATACGGGTCCTTTTTAATGGCTTCTTTCCTTTCTGTTTTGGTGGCCAGATCCATATAATCTTCAGAAACCAACTGATACAGTTTTCTGTAATCTTCAGTGTTTAAAGAAGGTGTGGGAGAATGCAATGTATCCATCATTATTTTCACCTGCAGATTAGGAAGATCCTGGTAATCTGTTAATCTTATTTCAAGGTCTGCAAAACGAAAACCATACATTTCTTCAAAGTTGATCACCTTCACTACTTCCATAAAATCTCCGTTGGCCAAAAATCCGCCAGGAGTATCTTCTGATTGATAGACATAATTATTGCGTACAATCATCAGAAAATCGGCTACTTCCAATTCTGAATCCATAAAGTGAATTTGCCTACGGATATATTCATTGTACTGAACTGCCGCTTTGTTGGATCGACATATAATAGTAGTATTATCTATACCATATTTATCGTATGCATACCTTAGCCCATCCTCCAGTCGCTCCCCAGTCATGCGAAAAATATCTTTAAAAGAGCTGGTTTGAAATTTAATATTCAATTCCTTTTTAGGAAGCTCGGCTCTCAATAAGGTAGCATTATGTAAAATACCTGAATCCTGTGCCTGCCGCATTACTTCAGTCAGCTCAGTTTCTATCACCTTGCTGCGGAAAGTATTAGTGAGATATTGTGCATCCAGGCCCGGGCTTGTGGTTTTTCCTACTGGGGGCAGCTGAGCATCATCACCAATGAAAAGAATTTTATTGCCATCATTTTGAAAAATATAGGTCACCAAATCATTCAGTAAGCTGGAGTTTCCAAAACCTGCATCATCAGAAAGCATACTGGCCTCATCTATTATAAATAAGGTATTCTGATGATAATTCTTTTGTAACGAAAAAGCAGGTTCACCGCTCCCAGGCTCCGCCACCTGTTTATATATTTTCTTATGAATAGTTAATGCAATCCGTTTCGCATAATTGCTCATTACTTTGGCCGCCCTGCCTGTGGGTGCAATTAAAACATATTTATAATTAAACAGGGGTAAAAATTGAACCAGAGCACTCACTATAGTTGTTTTACCAGTTCCGGCATAACCTTTCAAAAGCATCATCGGCTTGTCATCATCTTTTAATTCAAAGAAAACATCCAGTGCTTTAAAAAATTTGAGCTGACCAGGGGTGGGCTCAAAAGGAAATTTGGAACGGATTATATCGGATGCCTTAGGCATTCATTTTATGGTTTACATCATTAGGTGTTATTACAGCCATGGTAGTAGTGGCTTTTGCTATTAAATCTCTCTTCTCTCCTGAAACAGACCAAACTTCAGCTTCACAAAAATTTAATTTACGGCCTCTCTTGATCACATAGCCAATAGCATGCAATTTTTCACCCATTCCTGCTTTAAAGTAGGATATTTTTATTTCTGCAGTAACCACATGACAATCTGCAGGTACTGTGGTGTAGGCAGCAAAACCCGCTACTATATCGGCCAAAGTAGCAGTAACGCCACCATGAACCAAGCCTTTTTGTTGTTTATGAATAGTTTGAATATCCAGCCAGCCTTCTGTTCTACCTTCTTCAATTACGCTTAAGTTGAAACCCACATGTTTCATAAATTCCTGTCTTTCAAGGAACTTTTCTACCCTGCTTTTAAAATCCTCTTTAAATAGATTATCGTTCATTATTATTATCTTTCCGTTAATTATCACAAATATAAGGATATTGATGAGTGAGAACGCAAAAGAAAGCATCAATCAGTTGTTTGGCGGAAAAATAAGAGTGAGAGTTGGTGGGATTTTAATAAAGGATAGCAAAATCTTATTGCTTAAACATGAGGGTGTGGGGCCTGCTGATTATTTATGGTCTCCCCCAGGAGGTGGTCTGGAATTTGGGGAAAATGCAGAAAATGAACTAAAAAGAGAGTTTTTAGAAGAAACAGGCCTTGAAATTGAAGTAAATCAACTGTTATTTGTAAATGAATTTATAAATAGCAATATTCATGCAATAGAATTATTTTTTAAGGTAAATCATACTGGGGGTAGTTTAGCTTTAGGAACCGATCCGGAAATGATGGAAAACCAGATTTTAAGTGATTTAAGGTTTTTTGATGAAAATAATTTAGCAAATGAGCAGAAAAACAGGCTTCATAATATGTTTCATGCAATAAATAAACCCGAAGAAGTTTTAAATCTGACAGGATATTTTAAATTTGTGAATAATTCCTTAAAATAGCATTTTAAATAAAATTCAAAAAAGACATAATATTAGGATAAGATGAGCAAAACAAAAATATTTTCGATACTCCTTTTTTTAGTTGCAGTTGTAATAGGCTACTTTTTCGTTAGAAGCATAGCAAGTGACATTGAAAGAGAAGAACAAATTGCAAAAGAAGAAAGAAGAGTAATAGAAAAGTTAAAATTAATCAGGTCAGGAATGATTGCCTATCAAAAGGTGCAAGGACAGTATACCAGCGACTGGGACAAACTGATCAATTTCATCGATACGGGTAAATTTTATCTTACTGAACGTTCAGAAACAATTATACCGCGTGATTACGGCGGAGATAGTGTAGTTATTAACGTAGATACATTAGGAACAATACCGGTATATGACTCATTGTATGCTGATATACCTAACTTTAAACTTCAAAATTTACCGTATAAGCCAGGCTCTAAAACAAAATTCGACATTTATGCCGATAAAGTTGTGAAAGGCTCAATAAGGGTAGATGTATTTGAAGTAAAAGATCCGAATCCGATCAATCCTGCCAGAAGAAAGGATGATAATGAAAGAGCATTGAGAATTGGGTCTAGATCAGACGTAACAACATCAGGTAACTGGGAATAAATTTTGATAGCAGCCAAAAAAAAATCTTTCAAGCAAATTAAAAAAGTAAAAGACGACAAGTTTTCTATTGAGAAGATTGAGCAGTATTGTTTGATTTTACAAATAGGCAGTCGGGATTTACAGGTATGTATAATTGACACTAAAACTAACAGAACGTTATTTTTAGAAGACTATATTATAGATGCCACAGAAACCTCGGAAGATAAAATTGAGCTTCTAAAATCATTATTTAATCATCATCACCTACTTATGGTAGGGTTTTGGAAAGAGGTAATACTATGCTATAAAACTGATAAGTTTGCATTAGTACCTCTTTCTTATTTTTCTAAAGAAAATGCCAGATCCATTTTGAAAATGAATTGCGAGGTGGACGAAGCTGATTCAGTTGGCTACTATAAAGTTAACAGCAATGAATCGGTCAATATTTTCACATATGATAAATCTATCCTACAATGGTTTAGATCGATTTATGTTAACAGCAAAATAAAAGTCACCCACCAGAGTGGAATGATCGTCAATAGTGTGCTTAAAAACAAGCCGTTTCCAAACGAGAAAATCGTTTCTCTCTATATTGATAGGTTTTATTTTCATGCTGCAGTATCAGAAAAAGATCAGCTTTTAATTTTCAACTCCTTCAGGATTTCCAAATTTGATGAATACATTAAGTATATCAATTTGATTTTACATGAGTTTAAACTAAGAAAGACTGATTCTACTATTAAACTGTGGGGTTACATCAATCAAGAATCCAGCCACTTTAACACCTTAAAAAAGAGTTTCCCTACAATTAAACCAGGGAACAGAACTACCGTTCTTAACTTCGGCTACAAATTTGACGAGGTTGCCGAACATCAATATTTTGATGTTTTCGGAAATTACTTCAACTTATAATTTATGCAAAAGCGTATTGCTTTATTCCCAGGCTCATTTGATCCTTTTACTAAAGGACATTATGATATTGTAAAAAGAGGACTTAAACTTTTTGACGAAATAGTAATAGCCATAGGATATAATTCCCAAAAACATAACCGCTATTTTGATATCGACCTGATGGTTGAAAAGCTAAACGAGACCTTTAAGGACGAACCAAGGGTTTCAGTTATAGTTTATAATCAACTTACTTCTAATTTAGCAAAAGAATTAAATGCAGGTTTTTTGCTAAGGGGTTTGCGAAATACTACTGATTTTGAATACGAAAACAGTATTGCTCAAGTAAATAAATACCTGAATGCCAATCTGGATTCTGTATTTTTAATTACCTCTGCCCAATATGCAGCCATCAGTTCCACTATTATAAGAGAAGTGCACAAATTCAAAGGTAATGTAGATGAGTTTCTGCCTTACAAAATTTAGTTATTCCTTTAACATCTGCCCTTTCATTTAAAAGTCATTTTCAAAGCTCAATAAATAAGTACATAACTAAGCTCTGGGATGAAATGACTTCAGCGTCTGGCTCAGAAAGTCTCTGTCGAGATGAGTATAAATTTCCGTTGTAGTGATGGACTCATGACCTAACATTTCCTGTACAGCTCTTAAATCAGCT
>JBEPWY010000151.1:0-8265 GCA_041642185.1 Marivirga sp. | reverse complement strand
TTTTGATAAAAACAATAACAATCCTGCTGACCCTAATAAAGCTTATGTGATAAAATGGTCTGAAGAAAAAAATGCTGATATAGAAGCATTGAAAACATTCCTGGACAAACAGAATATTGAATACGGAGAAATGGGTAATAGTCGGTCATTAAATGGCTACAGCTATTTCCAAAGGAAAGAAAGCAGTTTCACCGCTGATGAAAATGATCTGGTAATTTCCTCTTATCAACCCAAATCAACTTTAATTCAGGCACTTTTTGATCCTAATCCTGATTACAGTGATTCATTGACTTACGATATCACCGCCTGGGCACTTCCTTATGCGTATGGTCTGGAGACTTACGGAATTAAATCTAAAATCAATTTCGATACAACTGCTGATGAAACATCTGACAAGTATGAAGTTAAGGAAGCTTATGCATATGTGATTCCTTATCAAAGTTTTGCTCATGCTCAGCTATTGGCCGATTTGCTACAAAATGAAATTACAGTTAAAGCCGCCAATAAAGAGACGCAATTTGCAGGAAAATCTTATAACAAAGGCACATTAATTATTACAGAAAGAAATAATGAGGCTGTAGGGAATTTATCTGAAAAATTGAGTGAACTTAGTAAAAAGCATCAGCTGAAAATCTTCTCTTTAGAAAGTGGTTTTGCCGATAAAATGTATGATATCGGGTCAGGAGAATTTAGTTTTATTCAACCACCAAGTATAGCGGTAGTAATGGGCGAGGGAGTATCTTCTCTGGCTTATGGGGAAGTATGGCATTATTTTGAAAGACAATTAAATTACCCCGTTACAAGCATCAGAACTGATTATCTTTCAGGAGTTGATTTGAGTGAATATGATGTTATTATTTTGCCCTCCGGTAATTATGAAAATGTAAAAGATTTTATCCAAAAGGACTTGCTTGATTTTGTCAAAAATGGAGGGATTGCAATCAATTTGGGCGCTTCCAATAAACTGTGGGCCGATTCAGAATCAAGCTCGTTGGTAAGCAAAGTAATTGAAGAGGACAGTACAGAGTCACCTTTAAAAACTTATGCCGATTCAGAAAGAAGATCATTAGAGAAGAATATTTTTGGCGCCATATATGAAGTTGAGTTGGATAATACCCATCCGCTTGCCTATGGATATTCAGACAAATATTATTCCTTAAAGACTTCGGATGATACTTATGAGTATTTAAAAGATTCGTGGAACGTGGGCTATCTGAAAGAGAATAATTATTTAATAAGTGGCTTTGCCGGTTATAAAGCCAACAATAACCAATCAGAAAGTTTAGTATTTGGTGTGGAAAATATGGGTAGCGGAAAAATGGTTTATTTAATTGATGACCCACTATTCCGTGGGTTTTGGTACCAGGGCAGGTTACTTTTTGCCAATGCTGTATTTATGGTAGGTGATTAAATTGAAAGCAGATTATGATTTTACACCTTTTTCATAAAGCTGAATCCACTTCTCAACTGTCAATTTAGAAGCCAATTCCGCTATTAAATCAAAAGGGACGTTTTTTTGGTTTTTGAAACGAATGCAGCTTTTCCCCATATCCAATTTAGTGGGCACCTGATTTTTATACGCTGTCTGAAACCATGTTAATAATTCCGGCGATGAATAAATACCCATATGATACAGGGCTATGAATTTTTTTTGACAAGCAAGACTTATAAAAGGCAAAGGTTCTTTAGGATTTACATGATAGCCGGGAGGATAGAGACTGTGAGGCACCACAAAAGCAGGCATTCCATAGGCCATAGTTTCTTCAAAGCCTGTAGGCAGGTTATCTTTTAAGGTTTTACGCAATTGACTCATTGCTTCCTTTCTTTCCTCAGGTAGATTTTGGTAGTATTCATCAGGTTTTTTTGCTGTTGATTGCATAAGTTATATTTCTTTAATAAAATATCTGAATTCTAACTGTTAACCCAATCTTTAAAGGGAGTAGCCTTAGCCTGGCTAACTACACACTCTTCTTCATATTTAGGTTGCAAATGAACATAAAGTTTTCCTTTAAAATAAGGTTCAATTTCCGTAATTGAATTTATATGAAGAATATATTGCCTGTTAGCCCTGAAAAATTCCGTGCCATTAAGTACCGATTCTAATTGATCCAAGGTTTCGTTAATTAAATGCTTCTCTCCTTTTTGATTGATAAGATAGGTCAGCCCATCAGAAGAATGAAAATAAGCTACATCATCAATAGTTATTATTCTCATATTTTGTCCTTTTTTTACTAAAAAGCGGCTTTTATCATTTTCCTTACTTGCCTTTAATAAAGCTTCCATTCTATCATTTTGGGAATGTCCTGATGGAAGATTCTGGCTTTCAAACTTTTCAATAGCTTGGTTTAACTGATCATCCTTTATGGGTTTTAGAAGATAATGGATGCTATGTACTTTAAAAGCATCTATGGCATATTGATCAAAAGCAGTCGTAAAAATTACTGGCTGAGAGATTTTTACTTTTTCAAAAACCTCAAAACTTTTGCCATCTGAAAGATGGATATCGCAAAAGACCACTTCAAAATCATTAACTTCAGACAGATAATCTGTGGCTTCCAATACGGATTCAAGTTTCGCAATACATTGCCATTTTGGTCTAAGGTCTTTTACCTTCTTTTCTAATAATTGTGCGGCTAAAAATTCATCCTCTATGATAACATACTTCATGAATCCTGTGATTTAATTAAAGGTGCTTTTACAATAAAATAGTCTTTTTTATTTTCAATCACCAATTCCCGGTTGTTCTGTAATTCATAACGAGCTTTTATATTTCTTAACCCAATCCCTGTTGATGAGGATGGTGCTACTCTTTCTTGTTTATTATTTTTAACAACTAAATAATCATCCTCTTTAAAAATTTCAATTGTTAGCGGTTTAATCTTGTTAAAGCCATTATGTTTTATTGCATTCTCCATTAGCATTTGGCTTACACCTGGCGGGATTAGCCAGTTTGTATCTTCTTTATCTATACTAATATGAATTTTCAAATGATTTTGAAAACGAGTTTGCAATAAAGAACTATAACTTTCCATCACCTCCATTTCTTTATCCAGTGGAATAAGGCTTTTATTTATATTTTCAAGAAACACTCTGTAAATATTAGATAGTTTTTCTAAAAACAATTTAGCCCTGTCCGAATCAAGCTCAATTAGGGAATTGAGAATATTAAAACTATTGAAAAGGAAATGAGGGTTGATCTGATTTTTTAAGGCTAAAAGCTGGGCTTCAGTATTTTCTTTTAACAAACGCTCCGATCTTAGTTCTATATCTTTCAGCCGGTCTTGTGTACTGATTCTTTCAACAAAATAATAGTAGCATAAAACAACTATTAAATGAAGTGCATAAATCAATCGTTCTCTTCCATCTGGTTGTTTTACCATTATTTCTTGTCCATACCTAAGCATAGTTGGCAATACAAACAGTAAATAATTAAGTGCAATACCCACTACAATTACTATAAGCAACTCTACTAGACGAATCAACCAGATATATTCCTTCTTGTAACTTAATTTATTGAAATAGGAAGAAATATAAGTAAGCACAAAAAATGTAACACTTATATACAAGGCAACAAATATAAATTCGACCGAAAGCATATCCAGTGGTCCTTCCAATTCTCCATTTAAAATATAGGCAATCACATAATAAAGAACATAAGATGTTACAATTGCTTGAAGTAACCTTTTCCCATTCTTCTTACTAAAGAATTTTTTCATAAACTGAAATATCGTGAATTGCTAAAATAAAAAGATTTTAGGACAATTTCATTTAGGTTTAATTCCATTTCAAGTCGAAATATTCCCGCTTCAACAAAAACAATAGCTCCAAATCATAGCTGATGGGCAATTTTGTATCAAATCGATTACAAACTTAACCCCCGAAAAAATGAAAACTTTAAAATTAACAATCGGAATTCTGGCGGTGATGCTATTCACTGTATTGCATATCCAAGCACAAACAATTAACGGTAAAATAACAGATCAGAATGAAGAAGCTGTACCTTTTGCTAATGTGCTATTACTTAACCTGCCTGACAGCAGTTTAAATAAAGGTATTACATCAGATATAGAAGGTAAATTTCAATTACCCCTAAAAGAAGAAGGGAGTTTTCTGATGAAGATTTCAGTAATGGGCTTAGAAGATTTTTATAGAAAGATCTCTCCTGAGGATGTAAAAAACGGTGTCTCCTTGGGCACTGTAAAGCTTCAAGACAAAACCGAATTTCTGGAAACTGTTGAGGTAAAAGCACAACGACCTCAATTCATTTCTCACCCAGACAAATTAGTGATGGATGTGGAAAATACCAGCTTGCATGATGGAACAACGGCTATGGAAACTTTAAGCAAATCTCCAGGTGTGTGGGTAGATCAGAATGGTGAAATAAGCTTGAATGGAAAAAAAGGTGTTCGCGTTTTATTGGACGGAAGAGCAGTTTATGTAAGTGGAGAGGAATTACAGAGTATGCTGGAAGGGATGCCTGCCGAATCAATTAAAAATATAGAGATAATAAGCAATCCCTCTGCTAAATATGATGCAGAAGGTGCAGGTGGTGTAATTAATATCAACTTTAAAACCGATAGCAAAAGAGGGCTGAACGGTAGCATATTTGCAAATCATCGTTATATGGGTGCTCATACCATGCAAGGTGGAATTAATGTAAATGGAAAGAAAAATGGATTTAATTATTTTGTTAATGCCAATGGCGGTACAGATGCCAAATTTCGTGACATGGAGGCTAAAAGAGTAATTCCTAGTGAAGATTTTGTTCTTACACAAACTGGCGAAGATAGAAGACAATACGTCAAGCCAAATTTACATGCCGGCTTTGATTATCAAATTTCCAAAAATGACAATATAGGCCTTATCTACAGAGGATCAGGAAGCTTTTTTGAAGGAGATTGGAACACCAAAAACTTTGTCACTGAAAAAAATGATTCTTTTAAGGTCAACTCAGTAAACGACACAGAAAACACAAAACAAAACCATACCTATGGGGTCAATTACACCCATGATTTCAGTAGAAACGAAGCTAAATTGAGCGTTGACGTAAATTATGCGGATTTAAATAGCATCACCAGCTCTAAATTTAGAAATGAATACTTACAGGAAGGAAATAATAAAGAGGAAAAATTAAGCAATGCTAATACTTCATACTTTGATATTTACAGTGCTCAAGCTGATTATGAAATCAATGTACCGGCTATAGAAACAAAATTTGAGGCAGGAGCAAAATTTAGCCTGGTCAATTCTAAGAACAATACGGATTTTTTTATTCACGAAAACAGTGAAAAAGTATATGACATTAGCCGCTCCAACAACTTCAGGTATTCTGAACAAATAAATGCTGTGTATGTGAATTTTACTAAAAATTTATCAGGGAAAACCACTGTTAAAGGAGGTTTAAGAGCTGAACATACGATAGTAGATGGACAGGCCCTTCAGTCTGACCAGCAGGTAAAAAGAAATTTTGTTAGTATGTTTCCTAGTTTATTTGTTCAACATAAATGGACAGATAATTATGAAACCAATTTCAGTTATTCACGGAGAATCACTCGCGCCAGATATAGCCAGCTAAACCCAAATGTGATGTATACAGACCCTTATTCATATATAAAGGGTAATCCAGACCTAAGGTCACAATTTACAGATGGATTTTCATTCAGCCAGATTTTTGCTCAGCAGATAAACCTAAGTGTAGGCTATGACTTAGCAAGGGATTATATCGGAGAGATTCCTTTACAGGATGAAGAAACCAATCAAACGGTTTTTTCGATCAGAAACATCGACAAGATGGAAAACCTGAATCTAAGATTATTGGTCCCTATCCAGATCACTGATTTTTGGCAAAGTAACTCACAGCTAATTCTGGCACATCAAAGGTTTAACACAGTAATTGAAGGGCAGGATCAGCTCAATGTACAAAACATGTATTCTGTAAGGAGTACCCAGAGCTTTAGCTTGCCCGGTGATTTCAAAGTAGATTTACTTACCTCTTATCAAGGCCCTGTAGCTTATGGTTTGTACATTATCGATGCATTCTGGTCGGCCAATTTAGGAATTAAGAAATCCATACTTAATGACAAACTTGATATCTCTCTCAATTTCACAGATATGTTCAGAAGCAGAAGAATAGATGGTACTGCGATTATTAATAAAAACAGAGTTGATTTAGGTATATATGACTACACCCAAGGCATTAGATTTAATTTAAGATATAAGTTTAGTTTAGGAGATCAATTTAAGGCACGAAATAAAAACATCGACCTTGAAGAGATTAGAAGAGCGGGGGGAGCGTAATTGAAATTATTCACCTATACTCCCGTTAAGCCCCAGCATCATTGTTGGGGCTTTCTTTGTTCAAGACTATATGTCGGACTTCATTCAAATTTCTAATCACTAAAAGCTTGATAAGGCTTATAATGACAAAATTTCACTTCATTATTTCCCTATTTCATAGTGATAAATTCCGGCTTCATCCAAAAGCATAGCTCAAAAATGGAGCTTAGCGGGCAAATTTGTATCAAATCGATTACAAACTTACCCCTCGAAAAAATGAAAACTTTAAAATTAACAATCGGAATTTTAGCTACCATCATGATGGTAGGCTATCAATCAATCGCCCAGCAAATTAATGGGAAGATAGTGGATGATAACAATGAAGCTGTCCCCTTTGCGAACATATTGTTATTGACCCCGGAAGACAGCAGCTTAGTAAATGGAACTACCTCCAACATTGATGGAATATTTTTACTACCTGTCTCTGAACCGAATTCATTTCTGCTAAAAATTTCTGTTATGGGATTGGCTGATTATTTTAAGCCCATTTCTCAAAAGGAAGCATCTGGAGAAATTGATTTAGGAGTTATTAAAATGGAAACGAGTACAAAAATGTTGGATGCAGTTGAAGTAAAAGCGCAGCGCCCACAGTTTATTACTTATGCCAATAAGGTGGTGATGGATGTGGAGAATACAAGTCTGCATGATGGAACCACTGCTTTAGATGCCATCAGTAAATCTCCAGGTGTATGGGTAAATCAGAATGGTGAAATTTCTATAAATGGTAAAAAAGGAGCCAGAATAATGATAGATGGCAGACCTACCTATGTAAGTGGAGATGATTTAAAATCGATGCTAGCGGGAATGTCTGCAGAATCCATTAAAAATATTGAAGTTATCTCAAATCCATCTGCAAAATATGATGCAGAAGGCGCAGGGGGTGTAATCAATATTAATATAAAGAGAATCACAACGCGCGGACTTAGTGGAAGTGTTTTTAGCAACTATCGCTTTAATGGCACTCATGCAACTACAGGCGGAATAAATTTAAGTGGTAAAAAGAATGGGTTAGGCTATTTTATGAATATAGATGGAGGTTCAAGTCCTTTCTGGAGAGATATGGAAACCAGAAGAACTGTCGCTGAAAATGATTTCGAACTGAATCAACATGTAGAAGACAGGAGAGGTCTTTACAAAGCCTATATAAATACAGGAATTGATTATAAAATAAATGATGCATTTACTTTTGGGATAAATTATAGAGGAACCGGTAAGTTAAGAGATAATAACTGGGATACCGAAAGTAATATATCTGAAGGGGAAAATACATTTAATGTAAATGCCTACAACGATAATAAAGTGCAAACCCTCAACCATACATTAAATGGCTTTTTCAATTATAAAATATCGGATATTTCAGAAGTAAGTGTAGATGCAAGCTATGCCGATCTCAATACATTCCAGCAATCTGTATTTCAGAATTACTTTTATGAAAATGGAGAAGAAAGATATGAAGAACTAAGTAATGAAAATGAATCATTCTTTAATATAGAAAGTGTTCAAATAGATTATGAAACGGATTTAAAAAAGATCAATACGAAGCTTGAAGCAGGATTAAAATACAGCAAAGTAACTTCTAGTAATTCTTTAGAGTTTTACTTGAATAACCAAGAGGGAAAAATTTATGATAAAGAACGATCAAATCAGTTTGAATATAAAGAACAGATTAACGCAGCTTATGTAGATTTCAGTAGAAATTTTAGTGAAAAAACTACCTTAAAAGCAGGGCTTCGTGTGGAGCATACGCTAATGAAAGGAAAAGCTGTTCAATCAGAAAGTAATATCAGTAGGAACTTTGTGAATTTTTTCCCAAGTGTGTTTCTTCAGCATAAATGGACTGATAATTATACCACCAATTTAAATTATTCAAAAAGAATCAGCCGTCCACCTTATATATTTTTGAATCCGAGTATAATGTATACAGACCCT
>JBEPWY010000150.1:0-8268 GCA_041642185.1 Marivirga sp. | reverse complement strand
GCTTAAGTGTAAAACTGTAAAGCAACTTCTATCTCAGCATTAAAAGAGAGGCATAATTTAAAACAGGGCTCAAACCCCTTAAAAACTAAGGCGAAAATTTATAATTGAACTTAAGATAGAAGATATTCTTTTTTTTAATAAAAGAACAATAACCAAACCAGTACCAAAAGCGGCAATAAGAAAGGTATAGAATACCTAATAATATAACCAAAGAAAGATGGCATTTTGATTCCAACCTGTTCTGCAATTGATTTCACCATAAAGTTGGGGCCGTTTCCGATATAGGTCATAGCTCCAAAGAAAACTGCCGCAATGGAGATAGCTTTCAGATCTAATACTGAACCGGCATATACGCCCCCGTTGGCAAAATCTATTACATGAGGAACAACGGATAAACTTGCGCCTTGAGAAGCCATAGCTGCAGCAAGAAAATTAAGATAAGTAGGCGCATTATCTAAAAATCCGGACAAAACACCAGTTCCCCAATAAAGCGTATTATGTGTAATTAATGAAGCTCCCGCATCTGATTTAGCAAAATCACCCACTAAATCCAAAGCTGGCATCATAGTACCAAAAATACCTACAAATATAAAAGCCACTTCCCTAATTGGCTCAAAACTAAATTCGTTTAGCTCATGTATGTCTTTTTTCGCAAATTTATAAGATAAATAAGCAACACTCAACATGATAACTTCCCTTATAAAAGAAAAAGTCTGGCCATCATAAGTAATTCCCGGAACGCCATCTATAATATTAGGATCAATAAATACCGATATGATAATTATTGCCAGCCAGATAAAATTACGTTTCCCGTTAATGGTAACTTTATTATCATAAACCATCTCCTCTTCAATATCTTCATCTTTTGTTTTATTTCTGCTATCAAGAAAATAAAACACACCTGCCAATGCTATTAATGCAAAAATCCATGCGTCCCAGTTATGTTCCAGGGTCCAGAAGAAAGGAACACCCTTTAAAAACCCAAGGAATAATGGTGGATCACCAATGGGAGTTAAAGAACCCCCCACATTACTTACCATAAATATAAAAAAGATAATATGGTAAGCTTTAATCCTGCTCCTGTTGAGACGAATAAAAGGACGGATCAATAACATTGAAGCTCCAGTGGTACCTATTAAATTAGAAACTAATGCGCCAATCAACAATATCACCACATTTACTAATGGCGTTGATCTTTTATTAACATTGATTACTATACCACCAGAAGCGATATACAACGAAGCCAACAATGCTATAAATTGAATATATTCAAAAGCAGCATGGACAGGGCCATGTGTATTATGAAGCACAAACAAATAATAACTGATTACCAGAACTGCTAATATAACTGCAATTTTAGGATAGTTTTTATGCCAGAAATGCTCGTAAAATAAGGGGCCTGAAGCAATCATTAATAACAATAAAACAAAGGGTATTACCGTCCAGGCCGGTGCAGGAGAATGAGTGGCCTCTGCAAAACCTTCTTCTGTTTCCACATTCTCCTCTTCTTGTTGCGGATCAGCATCATAAACCACATTAGTTACTGAATTAGGCTCAATTTCAGATTCTGTTGCCCCCTTAAGGTCATTAACAAGGAAAAAAGAAATAATAAATACAGTAAAAACAGATGAAGCAAATAGAAGAAGTGATTTTCTCATGCAGTTATATCATTTTTATTCACGCACTAAGTTAAAAAATTCCTTTGGGAATCTGTTAACAAGCTAAATGAATTATATATTAAATTAATTGACTTAAAGCGATTTCAAAAGAAGTCTTTGATATGTTCACTTTGGAATTACTGGCCTCGAAAGATTTACGTAAAGCTTTTTCAATAGTTCTGGAGGTATCTTCGAAGATAGCTTCATCTGTAATTTCGGCTCCGCTTGTCATCAAATAGGCAAATACTCTTGCCATTCCACAATTGGCTATAAAATCTGGTATAACAGCTACTTGTTTATCGGCAAAGTCGGCAATGTGTCCAAAAAATATTTCCGGATCAGCAAAAGGCACGTTTGCGCCAGCAGAAATTACCTCCAGCTTAGATGCTAACATTTCCTCCACCTGAGTTTTAGTAATTAATCTTGAGGCAGCAGCTGGTATGAAGATTTCAGCTTCTAAAGCCCAGATACGTTTTTCTATGTCCTCGAACGACAAAAGATTATCGGCAACAAGTTCCGTCCCTTTTCTGTTAAGAAATAAGTCTGTCACTTCTTCTAGGGTAAACCCTTCCTCGTTGATTAAGCCTCCGTTTCTATCAATAATACCTACAATTGAAACGCCCGCTTTAGATAAATAATAAGCCGCTGCGGCTCCAACATTCCCCCATCCCTGGATAATTGCTCTTTTCTTATCTATAGAACCACCCCAAATACTATAATAGTGTTCTACCGATTTAGCTACACCAAATCCGGTAATCATATCTGCAATGGTGTATTTTCTTTTAATATCAGGGCTATAAGCCACTGCTTCAATAACTTTGATTACACCTTGGCGCAACTGACCAAGTTTTTTTATTTTTTCCGGTTCAGTAGCGTTATAATGTCCATTTACTACACCTTCCTGTGGATGCCAAAGTCCGTATTTTTCTGTTATAGGGATTACCTCATGTATTTCATCGACATTTAAATCTCCGCCTGTACCGTAATAATTCTTAAGCAATGGAATTACAGCTTTATACCATCTTTCCAAAACCCCTTTTTTTCTAGGATCATTGGGGTCAAAATTAATTCCGGATTTTGCTCCTCCGATAGCCGGGCCTGAAACAGTAAATTTCACCTCCATGGTCTTAGCCAATGACTCTACCTCTCTTTTATCAAGCCCCTTCCTCATTCTGGTACCACCACCTGCAGCTCCGCCTCTTAAGGAATTGATTACTACCCAACCCTCAGCTTCAGTTTCGGAATCCTTCCATTCAAATACTACTTCAGGTCTTTTATTTTCAAATTTCTCTAAAAGTTCTTTCATACTGGCAATCGTATTCTTGCTAATTTTTTATTTACTCTTCACTATTTGTATACAAAGTGCCAAAACTACAAAATTAAATGGGAAACTTCCCTACACGTACCCCGGATACGCTATCAGAATCAGCTCCTGTTACCGATGATAATATATTTCTTTCATTTCTGATATTTAAAACACCCAGGAAAGCAAAAATTAAGGCTTCTTTAAAATCAATTAGTTGATCTGAAGCTTCAGCAATTTGAATCTTATTACCCAACTTGGTTCTTAATCTCTTTAATAAATACTCATTATACACGCCTCCGCCAGTTATTAAGACCTTTCCATCAGAGATAATTTCACTTATCGCAATTGCTATTTTGTCTGAAATATGTTCAACAGCAGTGGCTAAGGAATCTGCCATCACTGTATTGGCATTATCAAAAATTGGATAAATTTCTTTTTTAATTTGCTCTAAACCGAGGCTTTTTGGTGGTTTTTGCTTGTAATATGTAAATTTCTCTAATTCTTCTGATATTTCTATATCTACTGATCCAGAAGCTGAAATCTCACCGTTTCTGTCATATTCCAAAGCTTCAGATTTTACCAAATTATTTAAAAGCAAGTTGCAGGGGCATATATCATAGGCCATTCTTTTCCCTTCTTTATTTTGAAAGGATAAATTAGCAATTCCTCCTAAATTTAGGCACACATCATATTCTGAAAAAAGCAGTTGATCACCTATAGGCACCAAGGGTGCGCCCTGCCCACCCTTCAACACATCCATTATTCGAAAATCTCCTATAACCGGTATTCCGCTTGCCTCGTACAAAGCAGTGATGTTCCCAATTTGCAAAGTGATGCCATTTTCTGGCTGATGGAAAACCGTATGACCATGAGAGGCAATAAAATTTGGCCTTATAACATATTTATTTTTAAATATTTTTATTTGCTCCCCCATCCAATAACCTAGCTTTATATCCATCGAAGTTAACTCCAAAGCTGAGCAATGAATCGCCATTCGTAAAGAATCCTGCATTTCGGTGGGGAAAGAAAATGTTTCTGCCTCCAGAATTTCCCAATGCCACTTGGCATCTGTTTTTTCAAATTTGCAATAAGCTATATCAAGCCCATCTAAAGAAGTGCCTGACATTAGACCAATCACATTGTATGTTTCTGTTTGCATATTTCTAATTAGATTTACGTTTGATTAAAAAAACGAATAATGAATGCAGCGATTGATATAGGTAATACAAGGGCTAAATTAGGTATTTTTGAAGATGATAAATTAGTTTCCTTTGAAACTTTTAACGTATTAGAGGATTTAACTAATGTAATTAATAAAAATAACATTAGTAAGCTTATTGTTTCAAGTGTAAAAGAACAAAATGATGTTATAAAACAATTACTTAATAAAGATCAGGAAGTATTTTTTCTGGATTTCAATACACCCCTACCATTTAACAACCATTATCAGTCGCCTACATTGGGCCTTGACAGAATAGCCGTCATTGCGGGGGCTCAAACCCTATTCCCTGATGAAAACACCTTGGCAATTGATATGGGCACCTGTATTACTTACGATGTTTTGGAACAGGGAAGCCATTATAACGGTGGCGCAATATCTCCAGGAATTCATATGAGATTTAAAAGTTTACATAATTTTACAGCTCGTTTGCCGTTAGTCACAGTCGACCATGAGATTAACATTTTAGGTAAAACCACCGAAGAATGTATTCAAAGTGGTGTCATTCATGGTGTTAGCGGAGAAATAGGGGCTTTTATCACAACTTACAAAGAAAAATTTAATCCATTAAATGTAATTATCACAGGTGGAGATGCAAAATACTTTGAAAGTAAAATAAAAGCTACCATCTTTGCAATCCCTGAATTAGTTTTAGTGGGTTTAAATGCGATTTTAAGACATAATGCACCAATTTAAAACAGGCTTTTTAGCCCTTATACTTACAATTACTTTTGTTTCTGAGTTGTTTTCACAAAATACTGTGTCACCATATTCTGCCTATGGGATCGGGCTATTATCAGAAAAAAGTTACGCTTCCAATAACGGAATGGGCAATGCAGGACTTGCCTATAGCAGCCCGTGGTTTATTCCGGTACTAAACCCTGCGCTCCTTGGAAGTCAAACATTTACATCATTTGAGGCAGGTTTATCAATTTCACAAATAGC
Organism: Marivirga sp.; assembly: GCA_041642185.1. Lineage (GTDB taxonomy): Bacteria > Bacteroidota > Bacteroidia > Cytophagales > Cyclobacteriaceae > Marivirga. The sequence continues at coordinate 3,140 of JBEPWY010000150.1, read as the reverse complement.
TATCAGGGATGAGTTAACTAGATATAACCAGGTAAATGGTGGGTTGCGATATATATCATTGGCATTTCCTATAGTGCCGGGCAAGTATGGTATATCCATATCATTAAATCCATATTCCGATAAAAATTATAATCTAACGCAAACACCTGATGAATCACAAAGCTTGAGGGCAGGAATAAGACGATTTGAAGGCAGTGGCACCATCTCTCAGTTAAGATTTGCTAATGGCTGGAACATCACAAAAAACATTTCAATAGGTGCGGAAGCCAATTACAATTTCGGGAAAATAACGGACAGAACCATTTATCAAAATATTATTCAGGGAGAAGACACTATTTATATTCCTTATGTTGTTTCAGGTGAAACGACTCATAATTATTCAGATTTCAGTTTTGTAGTTGGTACCAGATTGCAACAAAAAATAGGCAAAAACATTCTGGGACTGGGAGTTACTTATGATTTACCTGCAAATTTAAACACAACAAGAAATACATTTTTACAATTACTGACAACCGCCGGCACACCAATCAATCCTCAAACAGGCCTTATTGACTCTACAAATTTTAGCTCTTTTAATGAAGAAGGGATAACTGCTATACCTGCAAAAATAAGTGTGGGTTTATCTTTCTGGAGACTAAATAAATGGGCCGTTTCGGCAGATTTCACTTATCAGGATTGGGAGAAATTTACTCTGTATGATCAAAAAGATGTAAACCTTAGCAGGCAAACAGAAGTTAAGATTGGGGCAGAATATACGCCAGATGCACAAGATGGTAACAGTTACTTTAAAAGAATGACTTATAGGGCCGGGCTACATGCCAATAATGGGCCAATCGTAGTCAATAACACTAATATAAATTCTTTTGGCATCACTTTTGGTAGTACCTTACCAATCAGTAAAGTGTCAAATGTGAATTTGGCATTTGAAATAGGACAAAGAGGAACTTTGCTAAATAATCTTATAAGAGAGGATTACTTTAAATTTAGTTTAAGTTTCACCTATAATGACAGATGGTTTATTAGAAGACAATTTGATTAAATAACAGAAAAATGAAAAAAATACTTTTAACTCTAGTGGTAATAATGGCCGGGCAATTGATGGCTTATAGCCAGGATGGTTGGAACTGGCCAGAAGATGAGGCTAAGAAAGCTACGGCGATCGAAAAAAATGCACTTTATTCCGACTTACTTAATTCAGAAGATTATGAAGCCGCTAAAAAGCCTCTTGATTGGTTATTAAAAGAAACTCCTGATTTAAATTCTTCCATTTATATTCAAGGGGTGAAAATATATGAAAACCTTGCTGAGGTAACAAAAGGAGAAAGACAAAAGAACTTACAGGATTCAGTTGTTTTACTTTATGATTTAAGAATGAAGTATTTCAATGATGTTGAAAATGTAACTAACAGACAAGCATACGACGCCTACGCTGTATGGAAAGACAGAAAAGATAAGTATAAAGAGTTATATGAACTCGAAAAAGCTGCTTTTGAAATGTTAGGTGATAAATTTAATACAGGTAACATAACAGCTTATATGGATGCTGTAAGAAGGTATAAACTATCTGGTGGAGATCTTTCAAACCTTGAAATAATAGATATTTATGATCAACTTAATCTACTTTTGGATCACAAATTAGCCTCAGGAGAGGAAAGTGTTCAGAAAGTAGATAAATACAGAAGCTTTCTTGATAAGCTATTTAATGCTACAGTTACTGTAGATTGTAATATTATAGATGAACAACTTTATCCTAAATTTAAGGATAACAAAGATGTTAAAGGGGCGAAAAGAATTGTAAAATTTGGTTTGACTGGAGCTTGTACAGATTCTGAAGCATTTATTGACGCTGCTAAATATCTAATTGAAGAGGAGCCGGATTTTGGTATGATTAGATTGGTAGCTAAGAGAAGTAAATCTGCTGGAGATTATGAACTGGCTGAAAAATATTTTAATGAGGCAATTAAGTACACTGAAGACAATATCAAAAAAGGTGATATTTATATTGATTTAGCAGATATTGCAACCAAGCAAGGCCGGAAATCAACTGCAAGATCTTATGCAAGACAAGCATTAGAAGCAGATCCTTCAAGAAAAGAAGCATACGCAATTATTGGTGACTTATATTTAAGAAGCTTTGAAGATTGCAAAGGCGGAGAAGATATGGTGAAGGATAGAGCTGTTTATATTGCTGCTTACGATATGTATCAGAGAGCCGGGAATGCACAAAGAATGCAAATGGCTAAGGAGCAGTTTCCTTCAAAAGAAGATTTGTTCAACTATAATTATAATGTAGGACAAACTATCCAAATCAACTGTTGGATCAATGAATCTGTAACTATATCAACAAGAGATTAAAATCATTAAATTATAATTAAAAGCGGTTTCAGGAATTTTCCGAGCCGCTTTTTTTGTTAAAAAATATGTATAAATTAATTCTACTTTTTTCTTTTTTTATTCTGTTTGCTGCCTGCTCAGATGATGCTTCCAGCAAAAAAGAATTTGAAGCTTATAATGGGCCTATAATGGAAGTAGATAGCGCCACTATATTATATTCTGATTCAGCAGTAGTAAGAGTTAAAATAAATGCCCCCAAACAACTGGAGTTTGAAAATGGTGATAAAGAATTCCCTAACACTATCTTTATTGAATTTTATGATCCTGACGGCACATTATCTTCAACATTAGATGCTAATACCGCTTATTACACCAAAGAAACCGATACTTATAAAGCTGAAGGGGATGTTGAAGTAATAGGTTATATCGATCACCAAAAAATGAATTCTGAAGAGTTATATTGGGAGCCCGCTAAAGAAGAAATTTATACAGAAAAATTTGTTAGAATTGAAACTGAGGATCAGATTTCCACCGGAGAAGGATTGACAGCCAAACAGGATTTCTCCACTTATAGAATATTAAACCCAACTGGCACCATTTATCTGGAAGATGGTCCTTTAAGTGACGAGGATTCTCCTGATAAAAAAAATGATCCGGTAAAGAATAAAAAACCTTTCGAAAAAACAGATAAAAACAAATTAAGACCGTTCTCTGAACAGGATACATTAAAAGAAGATGGAAAACCCTAAAAACTATAAACGCCCAGGCTCGGGAATGAAATTTTTCATATTGGCTTTAGCATTTGC
>JBEPWY010000149.1:0-8298 GCA_041642185.1 Marivirga sp. | reverse complement strand
TGGCGAAATGGACACAAAATATACTGAAATAAACGGCAGTGATTTCAACACCTACCTTGTTAATAATAGATAAAACATTTCACTTACCTCATTATTAAACTAAAGCTATCCCAACTGGATAGCTTTAGTTTAATATAAATTTTATTCTTTTTGATAAATCAAATGCTAAATGCTTTTTATCCAATGAATTAATCAAGAAGATAGAAATAATGTTTAAATCGGATTTCATCTTACCCTATTTTGGCCTCAATTACTTTAATAATTTGCGCCTCATTTTCAGGATGAAACCATTGGAAATCCGGATCTTTTTTAAACCAGGTAAGTTGTCTTTTGGCATATCTCCTACTATTTCGTTTTAACAAACGCACAGCTTCCTCCTTATCATACCTGCTTTTTAAAAAGCCGAAGATTTCTGAATAGCCAACTGTTTGGAGCGCATTTAATTCGCTATAAGGAAGCAATTTTTCGGCTTCTTCAAATAAACCTTCCGCTATCATCTGGTCCATCCGTAAATTGATGCGATCATAAAGTTCTTCCCTTGGCCTCTCCAGTCCTATTTTAATAATATCAAAAGGTCTTTCAACAGAACCGTCTTGTGCCCTGTAGTAACTCATGTTTTTACCAGTGGCTTTATATAATTCCAACGCTCTTATCAGTCGTTGGGGGTTATTATGGTCTACAATTTCATAATAAGCAGGATCTGTTAACTTCACTTCTTCTTGCAAAGCATCAATTCCTTTTTCAGCATACATTTTGTTCAAACCTTCCCGTATTTCAGCAGGAATCAATGGCATATCATTAATTCCTTCACATAAAGCTTTGATATATAAGCCTGATCCACCTGCTACTATAACAGTATCCGATTTCTTGAATAATTCATCCAACAGTTTAAGTGCATCCTTCTCAAACTTTCCAATATTATACTCGTCATGAATACTTAAGCTGTTTATAAAATAGTGGGGAACATGCTTCGTCTCTTCCTTTGTAGGTTTAGCAGTACCAATATTGGTCTCCTTATAAAACTGACGAGAATCAGCGGATAAAATGACTGAATTAAAATATTTTGCCAGCCGAACTGATAATGCTGTTTTACCTACCGCTGTTGGTCCAGCTAAAATGACTATCCTTTTCGAATTTTTATTCAAAATTTAAAATTATTCGTTATGAAAGAATTAAATTGGGCTTGATTATTATTTCTAAATCTACGACCATTGGACTTACAAAAGTACGATAAAGAACAATTAATAAAAGAAATTGAGAAGCTGAGGCTAAAACTTCATCAAAATAAATACCTGCGTAGGAACTCTAGGGTTCAAATTCCTTCTTATTCATTTGAAGAAAGTATTGATTTGAGTATGGAGTTTACAATAGAAGGGAAACTTCTTAAAACCAATAAAAACTGGCAAAAAACCTTAGATTATGGAGTCGATGAATTAGGAAATTTAATCTTTACTGATTTAGTCCACCCAGACGATGTACACGTTTTTAATTCGATAATTGAGGAAGTAGTAAAAAAAAGGCACCAATCTTTTATAAATGCCCGATTAATCACGAAATCCAGTGAGATACTTCATGTTAGCGGAATCTTTTATATTAACAAAAGAAATAATATCAATGCATCCTTTCATGATATTACTTCTCAGGTAAATGCTGAAAAAGCACAAACACTTTATTATAACATTGCCAACCTTACTTTAGAAAGCAATGATCTGGATGATTTATTCAAATCTATTCATAAAGCATTATGTCTAACCATTGATGCCCGAAACTTCTTTATAGCTCAATTCGACTTTAAGAAAAACACATTAACTTTTCCTTATATTTTTGATGAGCATATCCCTGACAGTCCGAAATCATTCACAATTGAAAGAAGAAAGGGGCTTTGCGAATATATTTATAACAATAAACAACCTCAAATATTAAAGGAAAGCAAAATCAAGTCAATGATTTTGGAAGGTGATATTATCCAGTACGGCCCTATTCCAAAGACATTCTTAGGAGTTCCTTTTCGAACAGAAAAAGGCATTCCCGGAGTTATAGGTATCCAAAATTACCATGATGAAAATAGTTTTACAAAGCGTGATTTAGAGTTATTAAACTTTGTTTCCGCACAGGTAGTACTTTCAGTGGAAAGGAAAATCAATGCAGAAAAAATTATTAATCAGGCTGCAAGGTTGCAGTCAATTTTTGATAGCAGTAACCATATTATTTGGTCATTGAATAGAGAATATGAACTTACTTCCTTTAACCATAATTTTGCTTATGAGCTGTTAAAGAATTTCGGAATAAAGCCTCAGGAAGAAACTCAGCTACAGGGAAAGAAAATATTTAATCAGCTATCCAACTCCCAATATTTCTATTGGAAAGAGAAATTTGATGCAGTCCTGGAGGGAAAACCCTCAAATTTCGAGGTTAAATTTAAAGATCCATTCAACGAAAAGCTGATCTGGAAAGAAATTTACCTTAACCCAATATTTACTGAAAACGGGCTAATAAAAGGTATATCAGGTATAGCACACGATATTACCGAGAAGAAAATAACAGAATTACAAATTAAAAAAAGTGAAATAAGATTCAGAAGGATTTTTGAATCTTTTCAGGATATTTACTTCAATTGTCGTTTCAATGGAGAAATTATTCTAATAAGTCCTTCTGTAAAAGATATGACAGGCTATTCACAGGAAGATGTAACAGGCAATAATATTACCAATTATTATCTTTATACAAAAAACACAAAGGATCTTTTAAAGCAATTGGCTTCACATAGAAAAGTTCAAAATTTTGAGGCTACTCTTATTACAAGTGACGGCAGGTTAGTGAACTGTATTTGTAATGTGCGTCTTGTTAGGGATAAAGACAGTAGGCAAGTCACCATAGAAGGTGTTGCAAGGGATATTACCAAACTAAAGCAATCTAACCGAGAGCTAGTGCATGCTAAAAATCTGGCAGAAAACTCATTAAAGGTAAAAGAACAGTTTTTAGCCAATATGAGCCATGAAATAAGAACACCTATGAACGGTGTAATAGGCATGGTTGATTTATTATCACAAACTCCGCTAAACCCTGAGCAAAAGAGTTTTGTTCATACAATTAAGCGATCATCTGAAACGCTGTTAACTATTTTGAACGATATTTTAGATCTTTCAAAAATAGAAGCTGGGAAAATGACTTTGCAGCTCAATGTTACAAAAGTAAGCTCGGTTTTTGAAAAAGTATTGTCCTTATTCCATCAGCAGGCTCAAAGTAAAAGCATAGAGTTAAGCTATAAGATTGATAAAGAAGTACCTGAGTTTCTTTTATTGGACGAAACAAGAATTCTACAAATACTCTCTAATCTAACTTCAAATGCAATAAAATTTACCTAAAAAAACGGCCGCGTATTACTGCATTCGTCCAAAGAATTAAAATCTAAGGTTTACAGAATAGCCGTGGAAGACACGGGGATTGGCATATCCCAGAATGACCAGCAAAAACTTTTCCATCTCTTTTCTCAGGTAGATAATTCAAGCACAAAAACTTTTAGTGGCACAGGATTAGGTTTAGCTATTTCAAAACAGCTAAGCCAGTTAATGGGCGGTAAAATTGGTGTTAGCTCAGAACCAGATGAAGGAAGTGTTTTTTGGTTCTCTTTAGTAGCTGAAAAAGCTTCAGAAGAGCAAGTTGCAGTTTATCAACTTAATAAAAAGAAGCTTAACAAGGCAAAGAAGTTACATTTTGACTCTAAAAACGCACCTTATATTCTAATTGTGGACGACAACACCATCAACAGGCAAGTTGCCAGCCAAATCCTGAAAAAATCGGGCATAAAAACTGATTTAGCAACAGGTGGAATAGCTGCTATAGAAAAAGTAAAAAACAATGATTATGATTTAATTTTAATGGATATCCAAATGCCACATATGGATGGCATTACAGCAACAAGAGAAATTAAAAAGCTGGATAAACAGATACCACCAATTATAGCAATGACCGCTTACTCCATGAAAGAGGATGAAGCAAAGTTTATTGCACAAGGTTTAGATGATTATTTGCCAAAGCCTATAGTGACTGATTTATTACTTTCAAAAATATCCGGTCATCTTCCTCAGTTTTCCGTAAGTGATAATGTTGATACACCTGATATTGGATTTGAGAATGAAACCAATTTGTTTAAAAATGAATTAATAGATAGCAGTGTGTTGAATCAACTAAGAAAATATGCTGATACGGAAACAATATATTCTTTTTTTGAAGAGTTTGAATTAGAAGCAAAAGGTTTAATACTTGATAGTATCAATGCTGAAAAGACTTCGGACATACCAAAAATTTTAAGTAATTTGCATACATTAAAAGGGAATGCAGGTACATTAGGTATAAGAAGCCTTGAAGCACAGTCGAAAAAGATTGAGAAAAACCTAAAAGAGAAGAAAATTTGCAATCTGAATAAAGATTTGAATCACTTACTGAAATTTTTTAATAAATTTACTGATCGATATCAGTCAATCATATAACACAATGGTAGAAAATAAAAAAGTACTCATTGCTGAAGATAGTTCAGTCATCCAAAACCTCACAAAAAAGATTTTAATGATGCAAAAATATAGCATTCATTCCGCCAAAAACGGAAAACAAGTGCTGGATATTTTGGAAAAAGAAAATTTTGACATCATATTAATGGACATTAATATGCCTGTGATGGATGGAATGGAATGTACTAAGGCAATTCGAAACATGAAAGATGAAAGAAAAGCTAATACCCCTATTGTAGCAATTACAGGGAATGCAAAAAACTACAGTAAAGAAGAATTTGAAGAGGCAGGTATTACAGAATATTTACCAAAACCTTTAAATTTTGATCAGCTGGTAGAAACTGTTAAAAGATTATCAAGCTAATATGCAGATTAAATACACAAAATCTTTTTTGAATAAGTTAGAAGACATTTTTTCTGAATCAGATTATATACTGAGATATGAAAAGGGTAGTTTCAAATCAGGCTATTGTGTATTAAAAGATCAAAAAATTATAATCATCAATAAATTTTTTGATACAGAAGGTAAAATTAACTGCTTAATTGATTTAATAAAAAATCTTGACTTAAACTCAAAAGCTTTCAGCGAAAAAAATAAGATATTTTATTTAGAACTCAAACAAACAGAACTAGCGCTTTGAAAATTACATTTCTTGGTACAGGCACTTCACAGGGAGTACCGGTAATTGGTTGCGACTGTGAAGTATGTACCTCAATAGATTTTAGAGATAAAAGACTTCGTACAAGCATTCATCTTGAAATTAACGGCAAAAGCCTGGTAATTGATACAGGTCCTGATTTTCGTCAGCAAATGCTAAGGGAAAGGATTTCACATCTGGACGCTGTACTATACACCCACGAACATAAAGATCATACTGCAGGATTAGATGATGTAAGAGCTTTTAATTTCAAGCAAAACATAGATATGCCAATATATGGCAGAAAACCTGTTTTAGAGCAAATAGAAAGAGAGTTTGCTTACATTTTCGCAAAAAAAAAATACCCGGGAATACCCAGGGTTATTCTGAACGAAATACAAAATGAGGCCTTTAATGCAGAAGGGATTGAAGTTCTTCCTATAGATGTTTTACATTATAAACTTCCTGTATTTGGCTACCGCTTTGGCGACTTCAGTTATATCACCGATGTAAACTACATTTCTGATAAAGAAAAAAATAAAATAAGAGGAAGTAAGATAGTTGTTTTAAGCGCCCTGCAAAAACAAGAACATCTCTCCCATTTCAATTTAGAGCAAGCGGTTGCTACTGTAAAAGAGCTTGAAATCCCACAGGCATATTTTATCCATATGGGCCACAGAATGGGGCTGCAAAAGAAAATAGATGAAGAATTACCTGAAGGCATGAATCTAGCCTACGACGGCCTTAAATTAGAACTGTAGCCATGCATAATAATTATTACGCTTTCCGTGCTTTAGTTGATGAATTAAAACAGGAATTAATTGGCAAAAAACTCACAGAGTGTTTTAGTCAAAGTAAAGATGAGCTCATTCTAATTTTCAAGCATCAAATAACCGACAAAGGTTTCTATATAAAGGCGTCACTAAAACCGGAATTTTCATGCCTCTGTTTCCCAAGAGATTTTGCACGTACCAAAAGAAACAGCATAGATTTATTTCCTGAATTTTCAGACCAGACATTGCAGGAAATAGTTCAATATGATAACGAAAGATGTTTCAGTTTTCATTTTGAAAACGGACAGGCCCTGCTTTTCAAAATGCATGGAAACAGATCTAACATTATAGCATTTGAAAATAATGAGGCTTATAAATTATTCAGAAGTAATTTTCCTCAGGACTTAGAAATTAAGCTGCAGGAACTGCACCGGCCTATCCACCAAGACAAAGACCATTTTATACAGGTAGAGGGAAACTACAAAAAACTTTACCCTACTTTCGGAAAGCTGATTAGTAAGTACTTAGAATCAATCAACTATTCTCAAAAACCAATTGACAAACAATGGGAGATAATTTCCTTATTGGCTCAGGATTTATTAAACCCTACTGCTTTTTATACAATTATATGGGATGATGAAATATACTTTTCTTTAATACCCCTTGGAGAGATTATAAAAGAAGAAAAATCTGTAACTGAAGGTTTAACACAATTCTTTTATACCTATTCAAGAGAAAATTTTATTAGAAAGGAAAAAAAAGCGCTCCTGAAAGTATTGGAAAAAAAGCGGAATCAGAACATCAATTATATTAACAAATCGAACACCAAACTTCAGGAAATACAGGATAAACCAGGTTATAATGAATTGGCTGATATAATAATGGCTAACCTGCATCAAATCCCTACTCATGCAAAGGAGGTAGAGTTGTTTAATTTCTATAAAAATGAAATGGTTAAAATTTCTCTGAAGACAACATTAAGTCCACAGAAAAATGCTGAGAACCTCTACAGAAAGTCAAAAAATCAAAAAATTGAGCTTAAACAGATAAAAGATACCATTGCTTCCAAACAAGCCGTTCTTGAAAAAATTGAAAATGAAATTGATTCAGTAAATGCTGCTGAAGATACCAAAAGCATAAAAGCGCTAATAAAAAATAATCCTAAAGCTGAATATTCCCAGGTAGAAGAAAGAGTACCTTATCGTAAATTTGAAACTGCTGGATTTACTATTCTCGTCGGGAAAGGCGCGAGAGAAAATGATGAACTCACATTAAAATATGCAAAAAAAGATGATTTATGGCTCCACGCTAAGGATGTAAGTGGTTCGCATGTAGTACTGAAACAACAAAGTAATAAGCCTTTTCCACATGAAGTAATAGAAAAAGCAGCACAATTAGCAGCATTCTATTCAAAACGGAAAACTGATAGCCTTACACCAGTAATTGTCACTCCCAAAAAATTTGTACGAAAACCTAAAGGTTTGCCACCCGGCCTTGTTCATGTAGATAAAGAAGATACTATTTTGGTTAGTCCCAATGATTGGTGGACTGCAAATCATACTTAATTTCAACACCTATTTTGTTACATTAAAACAGATGATCTCTTTGAAGGTTTATAACCTGGTATCTTGTAAGAAACGTTTTCACCTTTATATTATTAACAATATTAATCATATTCTGCGGACATAAGAAGAGCTAAATTAAAATCAATTCAGCTAACACTTCTACATTTACGGTCCTTAATTTATAGCTATAACTAACATCCAAGTTGTAATATTAGCTTTGTCCCCATCATTATTACTGATTTGGCCGAAAACTTAATTTAACTGAGAATAACTAAAAAAATCCTTACAATAAATCAGACATTGTTCTCTGAAAAATTGTAAGGATTAAAAACTAGCTAAAAAAATATTTTAAGAACTTTACTTTTTAATTAAAACAGCTAATTGATTACTTCCTTCTTCAAAGGTAAAACCACTATATAGATGGCTCAGATGGCTGTTATAGTCCAACATTTGACTGTTTTTATCACCGTTTATTTCAATAAACAGATCATTTAATGAGGGGGCTCCCATTTGTAAATTCATTTCAATTGAATTAAGTACATAGCTTACTTTTTGCTTCATCCATTTGTTTTGGGTGTAGGTATAAAAGCCTGGATTTTCATCGGTAACATACACCAGTTGATTGTAATTAGATTCAGAAAAAGTAACTAAATCGCTATTCTTTACTTTTGGGATAAGCACATCAAAATCGTGGTTATTCATTTTAATTTTCATGCTATTATTGACTTTTTCAAAATCATTGCCCAAAACAGGGCTTTGTGCCTGAAGATTAACAGTCATTCCAAAAGTTGCTATAATAAAGATCGGAAGAGCG
>JBEPWY010000148.1:0-8326 GCA_041642185.1 Marivirga sp. | reverse complement strand
CCAAAGAAGAAAGTAAGCAAGAAGGATACTCCCATACTTTTTTGGTTAAGTACTACTATTTTTTGTTGCTGGTTATTCATTTTTTAATTTATTGACACTTTATGATTATTAAACAAAACTATAAAAATCTGAAATAATAAAATCAACAATTCGATTAAGTTTAAAAAAGAGCTGGAAATAAGTAGCTCAATATGGTATTTACTTGTTTTTCAAGCATAAAGCAAGATGAATGTTATTACAACTAAAATCTACTAACCAAAGAATTATTACGAAAACTGCAGTAAAAGGTGATCACAGACAGTACTTTTTTTAATCTCAATATTTCAGCTACTTGAGTTTCCATTAGGAATAAAAAGCTTTAGTTTTTTTATGGAATCTTTAACATGGATATAGAAAGTATTATAAAATTCCCTCCAGATGTTTTGAATCGTTATGCTTTATTACCTGATACATGCTTTTAGTGGCACGTAGATGATATACGCCTAAATTTTGATGCAAAAAAACATCCATATTAGACAATGGATAATTTAATAACTGACAAAGCAAAATTCTCATTGCCCGACCATGCATGCAAATCAACACCTTCTTTTCGTCTGACTGCTTCATTATATGACTCATGGCTTGAGCCTGTCTTATAGCTACATCATCAGGTGCTTCTCCCCCCTCAATGGCCCAGGAAGTCTCACCTTTTTGCCAGCGCTCTAACATACCATAGTAATACTTATTTTCCTCAGGGGTGAAAGGCTTTCCCTCTCTCGTTCCCCAACTTATTTCATTTAATCCGGTCAATCTTTCATAAGGCAAACCCAAATCAATAAATCCTTGAATGGATTCCTGCGTTCTTTTTAATTGAGATATGTAAATTTTATCAAAACCGTAATGGCGATAATGTTCAAAAAAAGCCAAGGCTTGCTTTCTTCCTGTCTCATTAATGGAAGAATCAACTCCGCTTCCTTGTACTATACCTTTAAAATTATACTCCGTTTGACCGTGCCGAACGATGATTATATCTTTTACCATGGAGATGAGCTTTAATAAAGAATCAAATTTGAAAGTAATTGTTCAAAAATGAAAGGCATTATGTAATTTTATGACAAATTTACCATTGCATCATTTAAATCAACAATCATGAGCCAGGAATTTTTAGTAAAACCGGATATTACGAAATTAAATGAAATGTGTAAAGACACCATCTCCGAAGTGTTAGGAATGGAGTTTACCGAAATTGGTGATAATTATGTAGTAGCAAGATTACCGGTGGATAAACGAACACATCAGCCTTATGGCTTGTTACATGGAGGTGCTTCCGTAGTTTTAGCAGAAACATTGGGAAGTGTGGCCGCTATGTTAATGGTAGATTCCGATACCCACTATTGTGTAGGGCTCGAAATTAATGCCAACCATTTAAGAGGTGTAACTGAAGGATGGGTATATGGTCGTGCTTCTCCTGTGCATTTAGGGAAATCAACCCAGGTATGGAGCATTGAAATTATTAATGAAGAAGAACAAATGGTATGCATCAGCAGGATTACAATGGCTGTACTAAAGAAATAATATTGGAAAACGAATTAATTAAAAATAAAGGGTTACGAAAGTTTACCCCCGCCGTATGGATCAATAAAATTTTAGCTTTTGCACAACTAAAAAATGCAGGTTTAGCTATCTGGAAATTGCCTCAGGATAATAAGATACATATACTGTGCGATTTGGAGGGGGGATCTGCTATAAAAGAGGTGAATCTTGATGAGTTGGACCCAGGCTTTCTATTGGCACCTTTTCAGGCGGGAGCCAATCAAAACATTCATTTTAAATCTGACATTAAAGGTATTTTTGAACTGGAAGAAATTACATCACCTGCAGAAGGCACAACAATCGATTGGGAAACCATTACTGAAGAGAAAGAAATTGAAATTTCAGGAATCGATTTATATAAATTCTCACACCTTAAACTTAAGAACTACCCTGATTTAAAATCTACCCGGAAAGAAGAATATATTAAATGGGTAAAGAATGGTATTGCTTCCATAAAAAGAGAAGAACTTTATAAAATTGTACCTTCTAAGATTAAATGTATACCCATAGCAGAAGATTTAAATATTGCTGACGCCTATTTACGTGCATGCACTAATTATTCCGATGCTTTTGTAAGTTTAACATATTCCCCTCAAACAGGCTTGTGGATGGGGGCGAGTCCCGAAACCCTTATTGAAGACCGTAAAAACGAATATTTTAAAACTGTTGCATTAGCCGGTACACAGGCTAAAGATGGAAAAAGTATTGCTAATACAGCCTGGACGCAGAAAGAGATTGAAGAGCAAGCTTATGTATCTCGTTATATAATAAATTGTTTCAAAAAAATAAGGCTAAGAGAATATGAAGAAATGGGTCCTAAAACTGTGCAGGCAGGAAATTTACTGCATTTGAAAACCACATATAAGGTAGATACCAAAACACTTAATTTTCCCGAGCTGGCATCAGTGATGTTGAAATTATTACATCCTACCTCTGCGGTATGCGGAATGCCCAAAACACTTTCACTTGACTTCCTTACTAAACACGAAACACACGACAGGGCATATTTTAGTGGCTATATTGGACCGGTCCACCTAGATAATAGGAGTCATATTTTTGTAAACCTCAGATGTTGCCAATTCACTAAAGGCAAAGCAATATTTTATGCTGGTGCTGGTATTACCGAAGATTCAGAACCCGAAAAAGAATGGCAGGAAACAGAGATAAAATGTAAAGTTCTGGCCAATATGGTATTTAATAGCTTAAGCGGAAAAAGATAAAATATTTTGAAATACTATTAAAACTCTTCACTTCTTGTTATGTGGCAGATTAGATACAATCAAAATTTTCAAAAAAACTTTTAACAATGTGGAAATAACAGCCTTCTTCAATAGGGGACGGAAAAGTATATTGTTCTTTAATTCATTTAAAAAGGCTCTGAATATTCAGAGCCTTTTTTATACCCAAAAAACAACCTTAAATATTTAATCTGTCTAAATTATAGCAAAAATTAGAGATAAATTAACAATTTTTAATGAACATATTATTTTAAAATTAGTTATTTATCTGTAAATTTAAGTTATTCATCGAACATTTAACCATATTCGTCAGCTATGAACCTAATATCGAATCCAGAAGTAACCATAGAAGATGCATTTGTAGGCCTTTTAAAATGCCAACATACACTTTGCTATCATATATCACAACGGTTAAAACCTTATGACATTACTCGACAGCAATATGAAGTCTTAAATATAATAAGTGATACTTACCCTGATACACTTAACATTAATGCTATAAAGGCGAAAATGAATGAAACCATGCCGGATATTTCCAGAATAGCCAATCGACTGTTCGAGAAAGGTTATATCCATCGTATCAAGCAGGAAACAGATAAAAGAAATACTGAAATAGCTTTAACTGAAGAAGGCATTCTAGTATTAAAAAATGTTCAACCTGTAATCAACGAAGAAATGGGTTCTTATTTTGAAAACCTTTCACAGGATGAATTACTAACCTTGCACTCAATTCTTTATAAAGTTGGGGAAAACAATAGCGTAAAAGTGTAGTTTAAAAGGAATGGGTTCACTCATTCGATTTACTGATGCAGGTATCTATTGTCCCAAAGGCGATTTCTATATTGATCCATGGAAGGCTGTACCCAAAGCAATAATCACACATGCTCATGCAGATCACGCCAGACCTAATCATCAACATTACCTTACCCACCGTCTTTCTGCCCCCATTATGAAACACCGGTTGGGAGAGCATATTTCTGTAGAAGCCACAGAGTATAACAAGCCTGTAATTATCAATGGTGTAAAACTAAGTTTTCATCCGGCAGGGCATATACCGGGATCTGCGCAAATAAGAATGGAGCACAAGGGACAAATATGTGTAGTTTCAGGAGATTATAAGATAGAAGACGATCATCTCAGTCGGCCGTTTGAGGCCATTAAATGTCATGAATTTGTGACTGAATCCACATTTGGTTTACCCATTTATCAATGGCAGTACCAACAGTCAGTTTACCAGGAAATAAACGATTGGTGGAGCAACAATAAAGCAAATGGAAATACCTCAGTAATATTTGCCTACGCTTTGGGTAAGGCTCAGCGGATTATGCAAAATATAGATCAATCCATAGGAAAAATTTACACACATGGTGCAGTTGAAAATATAAATGAGGTATTAAGGAACAGTGGTATTGCCTTGCCTGATTCTATTCCAGTAACGAAAGACACACCTAAATCTGCAACAGTAGGAAACTTAGTTATTGCCACCCCTTCTTCTATAGGTTCTACATGGATGAAAAGATTTACACCATACAGTACAGGGATTGCCTCAGGATGGATGATGCTCCGCGGCACCCGCAGAAGAAAAGCAGCCGACAGAGGTTTTGTGCTTTCCGATCATGCCGACTGGAACGGCTTACTACAGGCGGTGGAAGCTACAAGCGCAGAAAGAATTTATGCCACCCATGGATATTCCGATGTATTTAGTAAATACCTGCAAGAAAAAGGTTTGGATGCTCAGCGTGTAGAATCTTTATTTGAAGGAGAAAGTCTGGATAAGGAATTGTAAAGGAATAAATTATTAAACCTTCTTCATTTTAAACTTCTTCTTCAACTCTTCCATCTGCTCCTTAAAATTTTTATTCACCTGCATCATATCATTAACAGATTGTACAGCATGAATTACAGTGGAATGATCTCTACCTCCAAAATGATAACCAATAGATTTTAAGGAATGATTGGTATGTTCTTTACAGAAGAACATAGCCACCTGCCTGGCAATTACTATCTCTTTTTTACGTGTTTTGGCTTTTAAATCATCCATTTTTACTGCAAAATACTCAGATATAGTCTTTTGGATGTAATCAATACCAACTTCTGACTCAATATCATGAACAATATTCTTCAGTGTTTGCTTTGCCAGTTCAAGATCTATTTCCCTGCGCGTTAATGATGCATGGGCAATCAAGGAAATTAATACTCCCTCTAATTCTCTTATGTTGGTATCAACACTATATGCCAGGTATTCAATCACATCAGCTGGTATATGGATACCATCGCTCTGCATTTTGTTCTGAATAATAGCAATCCTTGTTTCCAAGTCAGGTTGTTGCAAATCAGCAGTCAATCCCCATTTGAAACGGGAAAGCAATCTGTCTTCAAGCCCTTTTAAATCACGGGGTGGCCTGTCACTGGTCATGATAATTTGCTTACCATTTTGGTGCAGGTGATTAAAAATATGGAAGAAAATCTCCTGTGTTCTTTCTTTACCACCCAAAAACTGCACATCATCAATAATCAGTGCATCGATATGTAAATAGTAATTTGAAAAATCTTGAATTTTATTGTTTCTAAGGGCATCAATAAATTGATTAGTAAATTTCTCCGAAGAAACATACAAAACAAAGTTACCCTCGAAAGTATTTTTAATTTCGTTTCCGATTGACTGAACAAGTTGAGTTTTACCCAGCCCTACTCCACCATACACCATCAAAGGATTAAATGAAGTAATACCCGGCTTTTTAGCTACCGCATAGCCTGCAGACCTGGCCAATCGATTACAGTCTCCTTCAATAAAAGTATCAAAAGTATAATTAGAATTCAGTTGTGAGCTTTGCTGACTTAAATCAACACCGTTTAATGTAAAGGGGTTAGAGAACGTTGGCTCTTTCTTCACTTCTTTCGGCTTATCACTCTTATTATTGTTGGGCAAATTAATAGTAAAGGGTTTATATTTTTCATTTCCCTTATCCACTATTACTGAATATTCCAATCTTCCTTCTGGCCCCAGCTCTTGATGAATAACTTTTCTGAGGATATGCACATAATGCTCCTCTAACCATTCATAAAAAAACTGGCTTGGCACCTGTATGGTCAGGACGTTATTATCCAACTTCAGAGGCTCAACTGGTGAAAACCACGTGTTAAAACTCTGTTCGCCAACATTCTCTTTTATAGAGTGGAGGCAATTATTCCATACTGATTGACAGTCTTTAATCATTCACACACAAACTTGTAGGATTGTATTAATTTAAACCCCATTTTTCCACGGGCTGACAAATTTGGTGAAAAAATAGAAAACAAAAAAATGAGATTTTACTTGATAAACTAATAAATCTGTTCCAGACAATTAATCTTAAATAATCAAAAGAAAATTCTTCAAAAATTTATATTGTTTCGTTTAATATAATTCTTTGTCAACCAATTTATTTTCCGGGGAGGCTATAAAAGTAAGAAATAATATCCTTTTAAATAATTATCATTCATAGAAAATCAGAAATATATTACCTTTAACATATAAATAATTTTATAAGGCATGAGTAAAGCAAATCCATTTGCAGATTTTAATAAAAGTACGGCAGAAGAATGGCGGAAAATCATTGAGAAAGGATTAAAGGATAAAAGCTTCGATTCTTTGATTACCCCCACTGCCGAAGGTATTCCTATTCAACCATTCTATCATCATGATTTTCTTGAAAAAGACTTACATAATATATCCAACCCTGCCCAGACGGAAAACCCAGGTCTGCCTATTCGTTTTTGGGTCAACCAGTATAAAATTACTGAACAAAATGAAAAAAAGGCTAATAAAGAAGCTTTAAGGGTATTAAATGCGGGGGCTGATGGTATCATTTTTTACATTAAAGATAAAGCACCGGATTTAAATATCCTGTTAAATGAAATTCATCCTGAATATTGCATGATCTCGTTTGAGTCCGCAAAACCCAACTTTCAATTCATTCAAAATTATTTTCACTATATAAAAGTGAAAAATTACGATAATCAAAAGATTACAGGAGCCTACTTTCACGATCTACTGGAAAACCGTGATGGTGGTTTAATTAAAACATCACCCAAATATTTTGATGATTTAGCAGACTGCATCAAAGCAGGGTCTGAATTCCCTCAATTCAAGCCCTTACATATAAGTGCTCAATTATATCATAATGCAGGTGCCAATATTAATCATGAGTTAAGTTTTACTCTATCAAAGATGGTGGAGTATATGGATAAACTGACTGACTTAGGCTTGAAAGCCAGACCTGTATTTGGTTCTCTAAGCTTTTCTTTTGCTTTTGGTAGACATTACTTTTTTGAAATCGCTAAAATTAAAGCTTTTAAAGCTGAAATATTAAAAATAGCATCTGCCTACTATCTAAATATTTCTGCAGATGACATTATTATACATGCCAATACCAGCAAAAGGAGTAAATCTGCTCTTGATTTTAATGTAAACTTATTAAGAAACAGTACCGAAGCTATGGCTGCTATTTTAGGTGGTTGCAATAGTATTTGCGTGGAACCTCATGATGCCGTTCATAAAGGCCCTTCCAAAGAGACTTTTAAACGAATAGCTTTGAATGTTTCTACTATATTAAAAGAAGAAGCCTATCTGGATAAAATAGTGGATCCTACTTTGGGTACCTATTATTTAGAGGCAATCATTAAATCTCTGGAAGAAAAATCCTGGGAACATTTTCTTAATCTTGAAAAACACGGAAGCTATTCAGAATTATTTGAACAAGGCCTTGTAAGTGAAAGTATACAGGCTGATGAGCAAAAAACAACACAGGAAGTAGTCGAAAGAAAAGACCTGTTTATAGGTGCTAATACTTTCCAGTTAATAGGAGAGAAAGTAAAGCTTGAAGAGGAAATACCTGATAACAATCAATTTCTTGTATCTAAAAGGGCTACGCATAAAATTGAAGCTTTAAGGAGCAGAACTGAATCATTTGTAAATGAAAGAAGCGAATTGGCAAGACCTATGGCCACTCTTATTTTATTAGGAACAGATTCTGTTACTAAAGCGAAAGCTAATTTCAGCTATAGCTTTTTAGGAATGGCAGGTATAGGTATAGCACAGGAATATTTTATAAAGTCAGATGAAAATTTAGCTAGAAAAGCCAAATCTTTTGATACAGAAATGGTGGTTTTCTGTTATAAAGACAAACCTGAAGAATTATCGGAAAGCCTGAAAAATTTGGAGAACATAGCATTAATAGCTGGTCAGGAAACTGATGAAGAAGAGTTAAAATCAGCAGGACTTTATGGGTGTATCCATAGAAAAACACCCACATTAGAATTTTTGAATCAATTACTTTCGAACCTAGGAATATAATAAGATATGAGACCCGATTTTTCTCAAATAAAAAATATAAAGAACAAACAGCCTCAGCAAATTTCTGAAAGGCCGGGATGGGAAACGCCTGAAAAAATAAAAATCCCTCCTTTTCTTCAGAAAAAAGACGTTTCTAGTTTGTCACATTTGGATTTTATTGCAGGTAAAGCACCTTACTTAC
>JBEPWY010000147.1:0-8347 GCA_041642185.1 Marivirga sp. | reverse complement strand
TGAGTGCGCATACGAGCTTCTACAATAGAACAAACTATATTTTAACCAAATATTTATTGATTATTTCTCATTATTACCGACTTTTGTATTATAATTAAGTATCTGTACCCCTCCTAACTATATCAGATAAGCTCTAAAAAAAATAATGATAATGTATAAAACAGAGGATGAACTAAATTTGAATATCTTAATTATAGACGGTGAAAGTACATTAACCTACAATTTTTGCAGATGCTTTGATAATTGCACGGTTCAAATTTTTGTAATAAGTAAACTTCCCAAATCTCCGTTAGCTTCATCCAAAAACATTAAAAAACATATTTACCTCAAGCATTCTTATGAGAAAAAAGACCTGGAACAGTTTAAGGACATAATAATCCATAATAAAATAGATCTCATTTACGCTTTAAGCGATGTTGGAATTGTTTTTACAGGCACATTCATTCAGGAATTTAATAAAATTGCCCAAGTTGCCATACTACCGGAACTGGAAAGCTTTAACAGAGCCTCTGATAAATTCCTCTTTGGGCAATTATGTTCTTCTCACTCAATTCCCGTACCTGAAACTTTTAAGCTATCTGATGCTCACAAAATTAATACAGATGGCAAAACAATAGCAAAACCAATTCATGCAAGCGGTGGAGAAGGAATTAAAGTCTTTAACTCTAAAAATGATTTATTAGCATTCAGATCCGGTTTGTCAGAGGAAAAGGAACAAGGTTATATCGTTCAGCATTATATTTCAGGATTTGATATTGATTGTAATATTATTGCAAAAGAAGGGAAATTAATAGCCTATTCTATTCAAAAAGGATTTTCAGCTGGCAATAATCAATTTGCTCCTTATGAAGGAATTGAGTTTTTATATGATGAGCGTGTTATAAAACTGGCGGAACAGCTGATGGCTTGTTTAAATTGGAATGGTGTAAGCCATATAGATATGCGTTATGATGCTGAAACCAATCAGCTTTACGTAATAGAGATAAACTGCAGGTACTGGCAATCTTTAATAGCATCAAAACTGGTTGCAGAAGTGAATTTCCCGCTTATCCACCTCCAATTATCTATGAATAAGCCAGTGCATTTTGATGGATATAAAACGGGTGCTTATATAAGCTCCAGGAAATTTCCCTCTGAAAAAATTAAGCAGTTCCGTCAAATTTCATCACAGGTAATTAAATTCAAACATTCCAATTTATATCTTCAACTGACAGATCCATTTTACCTTTGGGCTTATTTGAAAAAGAAATATTTGAAATTTTAAATATCCTGAAAAAGAATAAAAAGTTTACCAGCCTACTGAAATCAGCTTATCTTTGAGTTTACTTATCATGGATGAATTTTATCATCAGAGAAGAATCTTATTATTAATGAAAAACAGTAATATCATCATTATTGGTGCAGGGGCTGCTGGAATTTTTGCAGCGATAAATGCTGCAATAAAAAATCCGAAAAAGCAGGTCATTGTACTGGAAAAATCCTCCAAGCTTTTATCTAAAGTAAAGGTATCCGGAGGTGGGCGTTGCAATGTGACCAATGTTTGTACTGATGCACGTGAGTTGGTCAAAAATTATCCAAGAGGAAGTAAAAAACTTGTGCAGGCTTTTACTGCTTTCGGCACTTCTGATACAGTTCAATGGTTTTTAGAAAGAGGCGTAAAGCTTAAAGCTGAACCGGATGGTAGAATGTTTCCTGTAACCGATGACTCCCAAACCGTTATTGATTGCCTGCTGAAAGAATGTGATAAATATAAGGTGAAGATTTTAACTAAAACTTCAGTTGAAAAAGTAGAAAAAACAGATGGGATTTTCCAACTCCATACCAACACAGGCGCTGTTATGGAGTGCGAAAAGTTGTTAATTGCCACAGGAGGAAGCAATAAAGTAGAAGCTTATCACTGGCTGGAAAAGCTGGGACATACTATATCTCCTCCGGTTCCCTCTTTATTTACTTTTAATTTAAAAGATAAGGCTATCACTGCATTAGCCGGCGTTTCCGTTCCGGAAGCTATGGTGAAAATTGCAGGCACTAAACTGAGTCAGAAAGGACCACTCCTTATTACCCACTGGGGCCTAAGTGGACCGGCAGTATTGAAAACTTCTGCATGGGGCGCGAGAGTACTCCATGAAAAAGATTATACATATACAGTTTTAATCAATTGGCTTTCGGAACTTAAAGAGCCACAGGCGAGGGAGCAGTTGGAACTTTTCCAGAGGGAAAACCCTTTAAAAAAAGTGGTTAGCAATCCTCCCTTTCAACTACCTAAGAGGCTGTGGGAATATCTGGCCTTGAAGGCTGAAATAGATCCTGAACTACGCTGGAATAATTTCTCAGGCAAAAAGCTAAATAAGCTAGTTAATAATCTTGTCTGTGATGAATATGAAGCGCTGGGAAAAACAACTTTTAAAGAAGAATTCGTTACTTGTGGAGGAATTAAATTATCAGAAGTAAATTTACAGACAATGGAAAGCAGGCAATGTACAGGATTGTATTTTGCCGGTGAAGTGCTGGATATTGATGGGGTGACAGGTGGATTTAATTTCCAGGCGGCCTGGACCACAGCCTGGTTGGCCACAGAAGCAATTTAGCCTAAGGTATTAACAACAAACTTGCTTAACTGGGTTTAACAGTAAAATATGAAATATATATTTATACTCATTTTCTCATTGAATATTTTCAGCCTTGAAGCTCAGGATTTTGCTGATAAAGATTCGGATTCTTTGAAAACAAAGAACACTTTTTTAAAGAGCTCCATACTGCCCTTATCCATGATAACTGTAGGAATTATTGCCAACAACAGTCAGTTCGAAAAAGATTTGCGATATGATATACGTGCCAAGGTAGGTGAGAATTATCAGTTAAGAATTGATGATTATTTTCAATATGTTCCTATAGTAGAATTATACCTCGCCGATGTATTACATATTGAGGCTAAAAACCACTGGTTTGACCAAACTAAATATCTGTTGATTTCAAACCTAATATCAGCCGCTATTACACATGGGTTAAAAAGAACTACCCTAAAAACAAGACCAGATTTATCTTCCAATCATTCGTTTCCTTCAGGACATACCTCCTTTTCATTTACCAATGCCAGCGTTTTATTCCACGAATTCAGAGATACTGCGCCCGTATTAGCCTATAGCGGTTATTTCTTTTCCACCACAACAGGTGCTTTTAGAATGATAAATGACAGGCATTGGATATCAGATGTGCTGGTAGGTGCAGGTATAGGTATATTGGCCACTGAATTAGTTTATTATTGGGAGCCTCTTAAAAACTTCAACCCTTTTAAGAAAAATGAAAACATTAATTTTGTGCCTATGATTGATCAAAATAGCCAAGGCTTTTATTTTTCATATACTTTCTAAAAAGTACATTTTAATTATAGATACAACAAATGAGTATACATGACATCACTCATATTGATGCTCTCTGGCATTATCTCACCACTAGCAAGTTTTAATTAGCCGTATTTCCGCTAAAAATTGTAGGCGGTTCCGCTGCTCCTGCAAGAGTGGTGGCACTTTTTGATCAGGAGGACTGATGAATATCTGGGATTAGCTATTATCTGTTCAAATTACTGTCATTCTATTATTCTAATCATCAAATAGCTACCTTTGCATAAATAATTATTCTGATGACTACTTTTGAAAATTTTAAGCTGACAAAACAATTGACCAACGCCATTGATGAGCTGGGTTTTGAAACACCTACGCCCATACAGGAAGAGGCATTTCCGGTTATATTGTCTGGTACAGATGTAGTGGGGATTGCGCAAACAGGTACGGGTAAAACCCTGGCTTATTTACTCCCTCTTTTACAACAACTCAAGTTTTCAAAGCAGGACAATCCACGGATTTTAGTTATGGTACCCACCCGAGAACTGGTTACTCAAGTAGTTGAGAATATTAATGCATATGCAAAATACATGAATGTACGAGTGTTAGGTATATTTGGCGAGGCCAACATAAAACTCCAAAAACAAGCCATAGCCGAAGGTTTGGATATATTGGTTGCCACTCCCGGAAGGCTGTATGATTTAGTCATTAAAAGATCATTAAGCTTTAAAGACATCAACAAATTGGTAATTGATGAGGTAGATGTAATGCTTGACCTGGGGTTTCGTCCTCAGTTGATCAATATACTGGACCTCTTGCCGGCGCGCAGGCAAAACATCATGTTCTCCGCTACTATGACGGACGAAGTGGATGCACTGATGGATAATTTTTTTGTGACACCACATAGAATTTCCATTGCACCTAGTGGCACACCTTTGGACAATATTTCCCAGCAGGCTTACCCGGTCAAGAACTTTTTTACCAAAGTGAATTTGCTTATCCATTTATTGAGCGAAAAAGAAGAATACCAAAAAGTATTGGTTTTTGTGTCCAATAAAAAAATGGCCGATAGATTGTATGATTGCCTTGAAGATTCCTTTGGCTCTTCCAAAGCTATTATTCACTCCAATAAATCACAGAACTATAGAATGCGTTCGGTGCAGGAATTTGAAAGTGGCGAAAAAAGAGTTTTAATAGCTACTGATGTAATTTCCAGGGGATTGGATTTAGAAAAAGTAACCCATGTAATCAATTTTGATACCCCCGCATATCCTGAAAATTATATGCACCGCATAGGAAGAACAGGCAGGGCATCACAGGAAGGAAAGAGTTTACTTTTTTATACAGAGAGGGAAAAAGAAGCTAAAGAAGCCATAGAAAACCTGATGGTTTATGAAATTCCTTTGAAAGAAATGCCTGAAGAAGTGGTAATTATTAATGAGCTTATTCCGGAAGAACGGGTAGAAACTAACGATAAAAGTTTTTTCAGGAATGTAAAAGATGAGACCAAAGGCCCGAGCCACCATGAAAAGCTGGAGAAAAATAAAAAGGTAAATGAAGGAGGCTCCTACAGAAAAAAACTGGCCGCAAAACATAAAAAAGCCCAAACCCGCGGCGATAAGCAATTTAACCAACAGAAAAAGAAGAAAAGATAGGTTAGCAGGTTATCAAGTTGGCAGGTTATCAGGTTGGCAAGTTAGTAGGTTGTATGGTGTTGAGTTATTTCAGCCAGAGGCTGACCAGCCTCTGGCTGGGAGGTACAGGAGTGTTTACGTGTATATGTTTAGGAGTTTGTATGGCTGATAAAAATTTAAGTAAAAAAACACCAATTTATTATAAATATCCGCAGAGCTTTAACGACCCTGCGGAATCTATTTATAAAAGATGCGTCATTATTTAGAACCTAAAAGCAAGAGTTCATTCACATGAATTTCAGTAACAAACTTTTTCTCACCCTGCTTGTCCTCATAACTTCTGTGCACCAGCTTGCCTGAAATAGCCACTTCCATTCCTTTATCAGTATATTTCTCTGCAATTTCGGCTATTTTGCCCCAGGCGGTAAGCCTGTGCCATTGCGTTTCTTCTATCTTCTCCCCTTTCTGGTTTTTGTAAGATTCATTAGTAGCCAGATTAAAATTGGCCATTTTTTTTCCGTTTTCGAAAGATTTAATTTCCGGCTTTGCACCTAAGCGACCGATCAGTTGCACATTGTTTTTTAAATTGTACATGGTTTTTTAATTTTTAGTAAAACATTTATTATCTCAGTTGCCATTGTTTGAGCAGCAACATCACAAAGGTGGTGGATGGGACAAAAAGGAGTCGGTTTTTAAATGTTTCAGTTCTTTTGCTTTCGATTACAAGCGTTTGAAAACGGTAATAGCTAGTTTGACTAGATGAGAAATACTTTTAAAATATACTTTAAAATCGTATTTATAAGTACAAAAATATTCAATTCCTATAAATATTCCGAGGTCAGTTCATGTACTTTTGATACTGTACCAGCACATATCTTTCAATGCCTCTTTCATCCTTTCTGTATAAAAACCCAAATTCGTAGCAAAAAAGGTATACATCCTTAGCAGGATTTTTCCAGTAATGGGTAAAGAACTTAGGGTTAAAGCCTTCTTTTAATAATTTCTCTTTACGCACCGTGGCTTTTCCTGCTTTATTAAAATTTTTAAGGATTTTACGGTTCAGCTTTAATTGTTTATCAATCATTTTAAAGCGGCTGTTTTCATTCTGCCGGGTTTGCTCGTAATGGTAATTTGATTTGCAATAGGGATTACAAAACTTCTTATCTGTTCTGCCAGTGATTTCAGCTTTGCAATTGGGGCATTTTCTCATATCCGTAGATTTATACGTCTATTATACGTTTAATTCTACGGTTTATTTTTGTTAAAGAAGTCTTTTACTCGTTTTTGGCGGTAAATAAATTCTTGAACGAAATGGAATTACAGAAGAAAATAACTTTAAAGCACCTATTAATCAATGATCAGAAGAAAATCGGTATACAATTTTATCCTGACAAGGTGATTCAGGCGCTAATAAAATCAATTCCGGATGTTAAGTGGAGTGAAAAATTTCAGATGATTTATTTCCCTAATACACCCAAACATTTTAATGCTATCCACACAACATTTAGAGGCGTGGCTTACATAAACATGAAATATTTTGCCAGGAATAAGCCTGTTAATACTTATGGAGAAAAATTAATAGTGGATGATTTGAGAAAAAAGTATAATCGAATACCTGAGGCATATTTTCAAAAGTTGGAGATAAAGAAATACGCTTTGAATACTGCTCAAAATTACTCCTCCTGCTTTGAACGCTTTATAAAGCACTTTCCCACACGAAAATTGATCAGTATAAACGAAGAAGATATTCAGGCATACTTACAAGGATTAGTACAGCGCAATTATTCTGATTCTTATATTAATATTTCTATTAACAGCATCAAGTTTTATTATGAAGTAGTAGAAGGGATGCCTAATAGATTTTATTCAATAGATCGACCGAGGAAAACAGAACGCTTACCTGAAGTATTGAGTAAGGAGGAAGTGCTTTTGATGATTGATAAAACCTTCAACATGAAGCATCAGTGCATTATTAGCCTATTATATTCTTCCGGTTTGAGACGAGGTGAATTATTAAATTTGAAACTATCAGACATTGATAGTAAAAGGATGACTATCAGAGTAGAACAGGGAAAAGGCAATAAAGATCGTATGAGTATATTGAGTGAAAAGTTATTATTAAAATTAAGACACTATTATCAGCAATATAGGCCTAAAGTCTATTTATTTGAGGGTGCGCCCGGCAAGCAATACAGTGGCAGTAGTGTAAGGCAAATTGTAGCACAAGCAGCTAAAAAAGCGAATATAAATAAAGCTGTAAGGCCTCATATGCTTCGACATTCTTTTGCTACCCATTTACTGGAAGCAGGCACCGATTTACGATATATTCAATTACTGCTAGGACATAGTTCAACTAAAACTACCGAAATTTATACTCATGTGGCCACGGATACTTTTAAAAAGATAAAAAATCCCTTAGATTGCACATGAAAACATAGAAGATATAATGACAACTTTTATGTCATTACCGAAATGTTGGGCTTCATGCCCATCAAGCCGAGAATTTCACCACCTTGAACCTTTACCTCTTGCAAAATGTTACCTATTTAGCTAACTTTGACAGATGAAGGAAAGTGAGGACGTTAGAAAGGTTATAATCTTCGGTGAACATTTTTGGGAGTTCTACCAAAAGCAGAATACGAAAATTAGAGAGCGGATCAACTGGACAATCAAGCTAATAAAAACAGTTGAAAGAGTTCCGACAAAATACCTTAAAAACATCACAGGAACTACTTTGTACGAAATGAGAATGATTTCTGGCACAAACATCTATCGGATATTTTGCTTTTTTGACAAGGGCAAAGTTGTGGTTGTGTTAAATGGCTTTCAAAAAAAGACACAAAAGACACCCAAAAATGAAATAAAATTGGCTGAGAAGCTTCAAAAACAATATTATGACGAGCAAAACTAAAATTGTGGATTTTGACGATCACCTAAATAAGGAATATGGTGAACGAGGGACAGAAAAAAGAGAGACTTTTGAAGAGGGTTTCGAGGCTTTTAGACTAGGGGCAATGCTTCAAGAGCTCCGAAAAGACCAAGGCATGACTCAAGAGCAACTAGCTCAAAAATGTGGGACAACCAAAACATACATTTCCCGCATAGAGAATAATGCAAGTGATATTCGGCTATCAACCCTGATGCGGATAATTAGAGAAGGATTAGGAGGACACCTAAAACTAAGCGTAGAAAAATAACACGAAAGCCCAACACTACCTATGAATGAATGGGGTTTTATCAGTCAGGAAAGTGTGGCAGTGGTTGGAAAGTCCGCCACAATTAGTAAGTTTATCACAAAAAAATAATTCGGCTATTGTGGCTTGGAGTAAATAGCAGGCTTAGTGCTTTCTATGCCCCACTCATCATAGGCTT
>JBEPWY010000146.1:0-8350 GCA_041642185.1 Marivirga sp. | reverse complement strand
ACGTGACCTTCGATTGCTATATAATACCGTCCCCGCTAGGGCGGGGCAGGCTATGCCGGAAAATTAAGACTTACTTTATCAAAAGTCTTAATTTATCCTGTCTGTGCCGCCTTAGCGGTATATCTCATGCTAAATAATAATGAGATCACGGACAATTTTCTTTTTTGAAAAATGTAAAAAGAAAATTTCCGAGAGGACGTCCTAATGTAGTTTTAGGTAAATTTTTAAAATCGAACTCAGGTTTGTAATAAAATATGTAAATTGTTGAGAATAAACAATTAATAAGGACCAATGTCAGTTGAAAAGATGTAAAAATTAGTGAGAGAAGAAGATACTCACTAAGGCAGCAGTATCCGCTCAGTACCAAGGCGCAGGATTATTTAACTTATATTTAAAATCAAACTGGGGTCGATAGATAGTCTATTCTGGCTGAGTTGCCTGAAACTTCCAATTGAACCTTAAAACCATGAATAATAGGCCAATTCTCCTCCCCGTGGCCTATTGGGAAATTAAATCCAATAGGGAAATCATAATCTATGCAATGATTGAGAATTATTTCTTCTATAGATGACCCATATAATTCTTTGTCTTCACTCATATTGGTAAACTGCCCTACTACCAACCCTTGCAAGTCTTTTAATTTACCTGCACGTTTTAGTTGCAGAAGCATTCTGTCAGCATGGTAGAGTGGCTCTGCAATTTCTTCTATAAATAATATCTTACCACTATAATCAATATCAGTAGCTGTACCTAATTGGTGTACAAGCATGGACAAGTTACCTCCTACAATCTCGCCTGTTGTCACTCCAGACTTATTAAATTCACTATTTGCAATCATGGAAGGAGCTTTCCCACCTAAAACTTGAAATATACCTTGCTGGTTTTCTATAGGCAAAGTGGAAAGCCCTTGTAATACACTGCTATGGAGACTGGCATAACCATTTAAATAAGTAGCATGAAGTAAAGCGGTAATATCACTATATCCTACAATCCATTTGGGGTTTTGCTTAAATTTTGTCCAGTCAAGCTGATCAATGATATGAGTTATACCGAAACCTCCCCTTGCACAAAAAATAGCTTTGGCTTCTGGGTGATCCATTGCATATTGTAAATCAGCAAGGCGATCTAAATGTGTTCCTGCAAATTTAAAATGCTTATCAAAAACATGGGTGGCAAATTCTACATGAAAACCGGCATCTTTCAATAATTGTGCTCCACTTCTAACTTTTCCTTCATCAACCACACCGGAAGGACTTACAACGACTATTAAATCATCATTCTGTAGAAAATCTGGGGTTTGTGTCATAACGGAAACAAATTAGGTATTTTTTTATCAAATTTAAACCATAAAAAATTGATCATAAAAAAAGCCCTGACTTTGTTCAGGGCTCCTTTTCAATAATTGATACAATTGATGATTTAACTGCAATTATTCTTCTGTTCTAACTGGTGGTTCAACACCTAATTTTCTTAAAACCAAATCAGAAATATCACCTGTTTTTTCGTCAGCGATATATAATAAAGCTTCCGCTCTTAAAACATGTGTATAATTGTTTTCTTTAGCTACTTTATCAATTGCTGTTTGAATTTTTTCGTATACCGGCTCAAACAATTCCTGTTGTTTCTTTACAATTGATTGCTCAGCATCTTGCTGAAATTTCTGTAAAGACTGTTGCTCAGCTTGTAATTCTTGTTCTTTTTGCGCTCTTACTTCTTCCGTCATAGTAGGAGCATTTTGCTGATATTCAGCAACTTTTTCCTGAAATGACTGGTATTTTTGCTGTATAGAATTAGTGAATTGCTTTTCGTAAGCTGTTATTTGAGATTCTACTTCTTTAGACTCTGGCATTAAGCTTAATACGTAGTCTGCATTAGTAAATCCTATTTTCGTGTTTTGTGCATAGGCATTAAAAACAAATCCTAATGCTAACATTAATACTAAAACCTTTTTCATCGTTTTTCTTAATTTTTAATTTTTATTTAAATCATTATCATCTATTAAACCTAATTCTTCCAACACAAGATCTGTATAATCATGGATAGGATCGGTATAAATCATTATCAATTCTCCGGCTTTGTCAAATACTATTTGTAATCGTTCCTTTTTTGCGATTACTTCAACAGCATCAAAAACTTTATCTTGCACCGGTTTAATTAATTCTTTCTTCTTAAGGAAAAACAAGCCATCGAATCCAAAAACTTTTTTCTGATATTCTTTTACTTCCTGTTCTTTTTTTTCGATGCCCGCTAAACGTTCATCTTTTAATTCCTTTGTAAGAAGCACCTCTTCCGCTTTCAATTCAGAATACATAGATTCAATTTCTTTACGCATACCCTGAATTTCGTTCTGCCATGCAGCAGATAATGATTCAATCTCTTGTTGCGCTTCTTTATATTCAGGCATTTTGCTCAGAATAAATTTAGAATCTACATAACCAAACTTTTGAGCTTCCGCTGTCCGGAAGCTGAGCATCAAAAATACAATGCTTATGGTTACAATAACAAATCTCATACCAATTTATCTAATTTGATTACCAATTGTAAAATGAATCTGTCCACCACTTGGTGTATTAGTACCAGGGGCAGGGTCAAATCCATAACCCCAGTCAATTCCAATAGTTCCAAAAGCAGGCATAAATATTCTTGCCCCCATCCCTGCAGAACGTTTAAGGTTATAAGGATTATAGTCCTTAAAATCAGCCCAGGTATTTCCTGCTTCCCCAAACCCTAACACATAAATAGTGGCAGAAGGATTTAAAGAAATAGGGTAACGCAGTTCCATTACAAACTTATTATAAATAGTACCTCCGCTTAATTCCCTAGGTGTAACCTGACCTTCTTCAAAACTTTTAACTGTTTGAGTTGGTCTCAGAGAATTATCTTCATAACCCCTTAAGCCTATAATATCATTACCTAAAATGAAATTTTGCCCTGCCAGACCTGAACCACCCATAATAAATCTTTCAAAAGGACCTACACCAATACCTTTCTGGTAACTTCCGATTAACCCAAAATTAGCTCTTGTGTTAACTATTAAATCTCCAAAAATTGCAGTAAAAAAGGAAGCATCAAACATCCATTTGTGATATTCAACAAACCTAATAGTTTCCTCAAAAGACAGCCTGTCATAATCCTTATTATTTAGGTAACTATAAGGTGGTGTCAGTGATAAACTTAAAGTAATATTTGACCCTTTTCGTGGGAAAATCGGATTATCAACACTATTTCTCGCTAAAGATGTTTTAAATATAATATTGTTGGCCTCACAAGTAGAGCAACCTAATGAAAAGCCATAATTATTCAATGTGTATTTACTATATTCTAATGTATTGGATAAAGTAAAGTAATTATCTGGCCACTGTAATCGTCTGGCAAGGCTCACAAATCCTCTTGCAATACGGAATGAACCATTCACCGCGGCTGTCGGGTCTCTATAGTTGATATTTCCTCTATAAGAATAACTACCACCAACAGTTAAGGCATTAGGTTTTTTTCCTCCCAACCATGGCTCGGTAAATGAAGCATTATAACTTTGGAATTGTCTTCCGTTAGCCTGGAATGAAAGTGACAGAATTTGGCCATCTCCTACTGGTAATGGATCCCAGTTACCGAAATCCATGAAATTACTTAACGAAAAGTTATTGAAAGTAATTCCCAAACTACCCACAAAACCAATCTGGCCTCCCCAACCTCCGGAGAGTTGGATCTGGTCATTGGAAACCTCTTCCAGTTCCCAGTTAATATCCACTGTTCCATCAGCAGGGTTTGGTATTGGAACAGGATTAACTGTTTCCGGGTTAAAATAACCTAGCTGGGATAGTTCTCTTTGCGTTCTAATTAATTTTTGTCTGCTGAATTTTTCGCCTGGAATAGTACGTAATTCCCTAATGATCACATGATCATTAGTTCTTGTATTACCACTAATATTTACCTGGTTAATCGTTGCCTGAGGACCTTCAGAAACTCTTAGTTCAACATCAATAGAATCGCCCTCTACCCGTACTTCTATAGGAGTAACATTAAAAAACAAATAACCATTATCCATATAAAGGGAACTGATATCATTCCCGGCAGGATCATAATTTAATTTCCTGTTTATTTTCTCCAGATTATATACATCTCCTTTATCTATATTTAATACTGCGCCCAATAACTCGTTGGTATAAGTGAAATTACCTTCCCAATTTAAATCTCTGAAATAATATTTCTCTCCCTCGCTTATTCCTATTTCAATAGATATAGTGTTTTTATTTTTAAAGATACTATCATAAGTAATTTCTGCATCACGATAACCTTTGCTATTATAGAAGTCGATAATGTTTTGTTTATCAGTCTTATACTCCTCTTGTATCAGTTTTGAAGACTTAAAGAAGTTAACATTTACATGTTCTCCCAGGTAATCAAGCAATCTGTTAGGCCCAACGGAATCCTGTTGAGTAAAAAACTGAAACCAATGCTTTGGCTTTGAGTGAATAGCTCGACTAAAAACATCTTCAAAAAGAGTGAATTTAAGCCTTTCACTTGTCTTCTTCATTCTTGATTTTAATCTTCTGTCGGCGAATTGCTCATTGCCAACAAAATAGATGTCTTCAATTTTAACTTTGCTTTTCTTATCTACTTCGAAAGTTAATTCAACACCATTACCCAAAAGAGTATCGGGTTTTTGCCTGGAGTTTACATCTACATTTAAAAAGCCTTTTTCTTTATAGAATTCCTCAATTCTTAATTCAGCATTTTTAACAGATGCGTCAGTCAATATTCTTCCCTTAACTAAGGATAATTCATCAGAAATTTCAGTTTTCCTTGACTTTTTAACCCCTTCGAAAGAGAATTTTGTAAGACGTGGCCTTTCCTGTAGATCGAGTATTATTTTTATTTTACCTTCTTCAATTACTTCGTATAGAATGCTTACATCAGCGAATAAACCTTGCCTCCACAATTTTTTAATAGCAAAGGAAATATCGTCTCCTGGTATATCAATTCTATCGCCCACACGAATTCCGGTGATAGATATTACAGCGCTCTCATCCAGATACTCTAAACCTTCAGTAACAATTTCCGCTACCTCATATTTGGTAGGATTCTTATAATCAAGAGAGCTGCTTATTTGCGCCGACAATGAGGTGGCAATAAAGACTGTTATAATTAATGCTAAAATTTTCTTCATTCACTTAGTACTTTACCGAATCTTCTTTCTCTTAATTGATAATTTTTTATTGCTTCTGTTAGATGCTCTTTTCTGAAATCAGGCCATAATACTTCTGTAATATAAATTTCGGTATATGCCATTTGCCACAACATAAAATTACTAATTCTGAATTCACCACTGGTTCTAATCAGCAATTCAGGATCAGGAATTTCTGAGGTTGACAGAAAAGATTCAAATAAGGAGTTGTCAATTTCCTCAGGATTCACTTTGTTATCATTTGCATGCTTTACAGATTTCTGAACAGCCTGCATAATATCCCACTTACCACTATAATTTAAAGCCAATACTAAATTCAAACCGTCATTTGAAGCAGTATGATCTATGGCATAATTTAATTCTTTATAACACTTTTCAGGCAATCTTTTTAAATCCCCGATGGCTGTTAACTTAACATTGTTTTTAAGCAATGTTTTCATTTCCCCTTTAATTGTGCTTACCAAAAGTTGCATTAAAGCATCTACTTCGGTTTTTGGCCTTGCCCAGTTTTCTGTTGAAAAAGCATATAAGCTTAAGTGCTTTATTCCTAATTCAGCGGATCCTTCTACAACATCTCTTACTGCCTTAATAGCATTCTTATGCCCAAAAACCCTCGCTGCACCCTGCTTTTTAGCCCATCTACCATTTCCATCCATGATAACGGCTATATGCTCTGGTAAATTGCTTTTATCTAATTCTTTATCCATTTATCAAAAAAGCTGCAAAATAAGGCCGCAAGGTACAAAATTGATTTTTATTAATAAACTGATGGATCAAATGATATTGTTTTATTTTGAAAGAGGAATAGGGCAATGTACATTCCAGAAAGTATAACTTACGGAAAGCCCGGTAAAATAATACCAGTCATTATCTTCCCAGTTACCAAATTGAAAATCGGAATTTCTTTTATCGGTAACTTCTTGTTCAGAAATATTATCAATATAATCATAAAATAATTTTCTTGCGGAGAATTCAAGATTGATCGACCAAAGTGGGCTAATACTGTACTTTATACCTCCTCCAAATGGAACCATTAGCTGAATACTGCTATATTGGGCGTTTTTATCCACCCTGTTAATTAACATAAAACCTGCTCCCACGCTTATGTAGGGTGTAAATTTTACCAATGCTTTTTCCGATCTGAAGTCAAGAAAATCATAGTTCATCTGGGCAGAAACTTCTGTAATAAAATCTCTAAAGCTAGCATCTCTTACTTCTGCCAATGGATCTATTGGCCTATTGTCGCTTCCTTTTATTATTCCCGCTGCCAAAGCTAATTTACCGCTCCAGCCCCGCTGATAATTTTTAACGTAGAAAAACTGCCCGCCTAAAGTTTGATTATTAATATCATATGTGCGGGTTAAATCTCCTGTATAGTTAAAACTGGCTAAGCCAACTCCAATTTCTTTGGATTGGCTGTAGACTGTGGAGCTATACGCTATAAGTATTAGAACTAAAAAAGGAAAGCAATACAGCTTCCCCTTGATGAAAGTCTGTTGAGTCATAAATTACCTGAATTTAGCTCCTCTAACGCTAGATCCACCTAAAATGTATGTAAGTTGGATATTAGTTACAATATAAATATCATTATCGTTGCTATTACCCCTTATATTACTTCTAGGGTCATCATTTCCAAAGCCTGCAGAATTCCCATAACCTGCCGCCCTGCTCCAAGTGAGGTCAGGATTTATTGCTGAAGTATAGTTGTCGACTCTTGGCGTATAAAGAAACTCTCTAATTTGTTCAAATTCCGCCTGACTAAACTGGTTAGACCTGTCGGACATAGCCGCTGCCACTGGGTCGTCAAAGCCTCCTAAATCCACATATTCACCACCTACATCATCTAAATAATCTGTAAAAGTGTGACGGTAGCTTATTTCCAATGCTAAGTCAAGGTTATTACTGAGTTTATATCTGGCTCCTACACCTACCGGTATTACAATTTGAATTCTACTATAGGGTTTATCCACCTCTTTTCCATAAATTTTTTGAAGGCTATCTTTAGCCGCTCCACTAAAAAACTGACCTTCTGTCCCTAAACTCCTCAGACTTACCCACTCTCCGGCATTTTCTAAAGGAATTTTATCTCCGGGGGCATCGGCATAGGCTCCTCCATAATAAAAATCTGGTACTTGCCCTTTAGGATTATGATAAATGATTCCTGCACCACCAAAAAGATAAAGATTCATAGGTGCTCTGGATGAAAACCGCCCACTATGTTTGAACATATCAATTTGTCCGGTAAATGACAGTTCCCAGATATCATTTCGGAAGCTAAGATTCCTTAAATAGCGGTTAGCGTTTTCCTGAGTAAAATTTTTTGTACCAACAGTTTCAACATCACTTGATTGAAGCCTACCCCACATAAAATTAGTTCTCCAGTGATAGCGATCACCAAATTTTTGTTTTACGTAGATATTAAAGCCCGGCCTTGTAAAGGATATATCAGTACTTGCAAAACCCGAAGTGGGTGCAATATCACCAAAATAATTAAGTGCATTAATTCCCCCTCCTACTCCATAGTATGAGATTTCAGGATTGAATAATCTTTTGCTTCCTGAAAAAGAGCCAATATTTCTACTGCTCTTTCTTCTTTTCCTTCTTTGGGCATCCGCTGTTTCGGGCAAAACAATCAGTATGGCCATTAAAAGTGTAGATAATAGTAAAATTTTTCTCATATGAAAATTTTATAAGCAATTCAATCAACAAAAATAAAACAAATTATTAATTAAATGGTACTCAATTCCTTAAATCTAATCCCCAATTCAATTTCTGTCTTAACGTATCAAAATAAGTTAGATGGTTAAACGTAATAAGTTTTGCTTGAAAATCCTCTTTTCTGACCGATAATCTTACATCAGAATCGACAAACTCCGAATTTGAGTCGAGGGATATGAGGAATTTATTGCTGCGCCCTTCAATTTTAAAAGATAACTCACTTTGGTCGGACACAATTAAAGGCCGCACATTTAGATTGTGTGCACTCACCGGGGTAAGAACAAAGTTGTTGGAATGCGGCAAAACTATTGGTCCTCCGCAACTTAGCGAATAACCAGTAGATCCGGTTGGTGTGGAAACAATTAAGCCATCTGCCCAGTAAGAATTGAGGTACTCACCGTCCAGGTAAGTATGAACTGTAATCATGGAAGATGAATCTGTTTTAAG
>JBEPWY010000145.1:0-8441 GCA_041642185.1 Marivirga sp. | reverse complement strand
GTCCATTAATAACATGTCTGTATTCCTGCCGTAAATATTACTGTACATTAAAAAATATACATAATGATAATTGAACGTAAAGAAAAAGATATGCAAGGTGCTTTTATTGCCAAAGATAATGGCACGAAGGCCGGTGAAATGACCTATAAAGTAAGAAACGATGATAAAATAGTGATAAACGATACAGAAGTTGATCCTGATTATAGAGAAAAAGGGTTAGGTAAGCAATTATTAAATGCTGCAGTGGAGCATGCCAGAACTAACAATTTAATGATTATTACTGAATGTAGCTATGCTGAAGCAATGTTTGAAAAAACGCCCCAGTTAAGGGATGTCTGGGAAAAAAAATCATAAGAAGGCTATCAGACATTTTTAAATCTGACATCTTTTACCATCAGCCCCGAAGCAGGGGCTGTATATTTTTCTATTGTATTAACACCTCCTTCTAATGATTGTTCTAATTGTTGCAGGCTAATCTCCTGCTTACCCAAAAGAAACAAGGCGCCCATCATTCTTCTTATCTGGTAACGCATAAAACCTCTCCCTCTCAATTTAAATATATAAGACTTTTCAGGAAAGAAATTGGCCTGTAGTTCTGTATTGGTTACAATTTCGCTTTCTACAATTTCTCTAATAGTGTTCTTAGTCGGTTTAGGTCGATGGCAGAAGTGCACGAAATCATGTTCCCCCTGATATAAAAGAGCTCCTTTCTGCATCAGTTCAATATCCAATTCTTCAGGAAGACAAGCCATAAATGGAGCAGAAAAAGGATGCTGTTTCTCACCGAAAGCAAAAAGATAATTATATTCCTTAACATCCACATCCTGGATAATATTAAACTGATTATTTACTGCTTTCCAGGAAATAATCTTTAAATCAGACGGCAGATTATAATTCATCTCCTCAAAAAAATCATCTTCTTCTATAGCTTGCTCCAAAAATAATTCAAAATAGGATGATACTGCCGACACCATTGCATCGGTTCTGCCTGAGCCTAATACTTTGAACGGTTTATCTTTCAAAACAAAATTCACAGTGAGTTCAAGAAAGCCTTGTATTGTTTTAAGACCATTTTGATACTGCCAACCATGTAAGCGAAAACCAAGGTATTGTATTTCTATCAGGTAAAAGTATTGGAATCGATTGGACATAAGTTACAAAAGTAAAAATCTCATGCCATAATTTAAGAATCCACAAGTAATTATTTTATTTGGATTTTTTTCAAATATATAATACTGGTTTCAATAGCTTCAAATGGCTTTTTGTTTCTGGTATCATCCTGCTCAACAAAGTAATAATCTAGTCCTGCAGTACTGGCATAATTAAAAATATGCTGCCAGTCAATTACTCCATCCCCTACCGGAGCAAAAAACTGTTCTTCGCTGGCTTCCATATCCTTCACATGCCATAACGGAAATCTTCCCGGGTAATTTTTAAAATATGCTATAGGGTCTACCCCTGCCCTTTTGGTCCAGTACAAATCCAGCTCATATTTTACTAGGTCCTTATCGCAGTTATTGGGTAAAATATTATAAGGAATTCCCCCTTCCATCTTTTCAAACTCAAAAGCATGGTTATGATAAGCCATTTGTATACCTAATTTATTAGCTACCTCAGCTGAATTTTATTGAAGGATTTCAAAAGATTTATGAATCATTCTTTCAGGCAATTGCAAATCATGATCGCTCTTCATCAGAAGAACCGACAGAAAAGCCTTTTGCTTTAGCTGACATTCATGATGGGGTAAGAGTAATGCTCTTTATTGAAAAGGCATTGGAATCAAGCACCAAAAAGGTATGGATAGAATTATAATTAATATAATGATTTTATTGATAATAAGACTCTATTTCTCATGCATTCCGTTAAATTTACTTTTTTAAAACACTTCATTAATGAATAAAGCTGCAGAACATAATAATTTTAAATTTTCCCAAGACATTCAAGTAAGATGGACCGATATGGATCCTCTTTACCATGTCAATAATTCTATCTATATACAGTATTTCGAGATTGCAAGAGGCCGGTATATGGTAGAGGCTGCCCCAAGTTGGGATTGGCATAAAAATATGTTTCTAATAGCCAATATCAACTGCAATTACTTAAAAGAACTTAAAATTGCTACTCCGGACACCCGTTGTTGGGTACGAACCAAGGAGATGGGTACAAAAAGCTTTGTATTAGAATATATGATTACTACAGAAGGCAATACAATTCATACCGTAGGTACTTCCATACAAGTGATGTTTGACACAAAAGAGAAGAAAACAATTGGCATACCCAATTGGTTAAAAGATGAGCTTCAGACATATGAAAAAGAAGGAAGTATTTATATGAAATAGTAAATTTTGTTATTATCATATTCATAGGTTTGATTCAAACTAAACTGTATGCTAAATCGTTACTTTGTAAATCATTGATATTATGTTAAAACACACTTTATTTTTATTCTCCTTTTTTATTTTCTATGCATGTACTGCCAAGGAAAATTCTAATGAAAAAACCACTGAAACAACTACCGTAGATATAATTGAAAATCCACAGCAATTGGATACCGCTTATTTCGCTGGCGGATGCTTTTGGTGTGTAGAAGCTTCTTTTGATCAAATAAAAGGAGTAGAAGAAGCTATTTCAGGGTATTCCGGTGGAACACAGGTAAATCCTACTTACAAAGAAGTGAGTTATGGTAAAACAGACCATGCAGAAGCAGTGATGGTACTTTATGATTCCGCAGTAATATCGTATGACGTTTTGTTAGATATATTTTTCACCGCTCACGACCCCACTCAGCTAAACAGACAAGGTCCTGATGTTGGTGAACAATACCGCTCTGCCATATTTTACAGAAACGCTGCTGAAAAACAGGCTGCTGAACAAAAAATAAAGGAATTAGCCGGTAATTATAAGGATGAAATAGTTACTAAGCTTACAGAATTTTCAGCTTTTTATATAGCTGAAAACTATCATCAGAATTATGAGAAGAAGAATCCTGACGACCGATACATTGTAAATGTTTCCAAGCCAAAAATTGATAAAGTAGCAAAAAAATTCAGCAATTTGCTTAAAGAAAAAGAGCAAGCTGAATAATTTTAATCAATTTATTACAGTCATTAATAAAAAAAGGCCAGAAACTTGATTTAAGTTTCTGGCCTTTTTTATAATTGAAAGTTACTATTAGGATTTTAGGATTTGATTATAAAATCTCCAGCACCTTCTCAGGAGGCCGACCAATAACGGCTTGATCATCTTTCACTACTATTGGCCTTTCAATTAGCTTTGGCTCTGCAATCATAGCATCAATCCATTCAGATTCGCTCATGCTTTTGCCCTTGTATAATTCTTTATAAATAGCTTCGTTTTTTCTGACCAAATCCTCAGCAGAAATCCCTAATTTATTAATAAGTGATTGCAGTTCTGCTTTAGTAGGAACATCTTTAAGATATTCTACTACTTCTACCTCTATACCTTTATCAAGCAATATATTTAAGGTATCTCTACTCTTGCCACATCTTGGGTTATGATATATTTTCATATCAACTTACTTTTTCGATAATCAGATTATGATTAGTGTAAATACAAATATCTGCAGCAATATTTAAGCTCTCACGAACTATATCCTCTGCTGTCAGCTTATCACCTGCATGCTTCTTTAAAGCTAAAGCAGCTGCCTGTGCATACATGCTACCTGAACCAATGGTTGCCACCTGGTTATCAGGCTCTAAAACATCGCCCGTACCGGAAATCACCAATACTTCGTCTTTATCCGCTACTATCATCATAGCTTCCAATTTCCTTAAGTAACGATCCGTTCTCCATTCTTTGGCCAATTCGATGGCGGCTCTTTTCATACTACCACTATAAGCGCCTAATTTCTCCTCAAATTTCTCTAATAAATTAAAAGCGTCGGCTGTGGAGCCAGCAAAACCTGTTACAATTTTACCGTCCTGTAGTTTTCTTATTTTACGTACATTACTCTTTGCTACTGTATTGCCCATGGTTGCCTGTCCATCTGCACCTATGGCTACTTCTCCATTATGTACCACTGCACATACGGTAGTTGATCTAATTTTTATCATATTTAATTTACTGACAGATTAATAAATAATTGAATGCGATTTTATTAAATGGATTCTAAAACTAAATTACACTAGGCTCTATTTAATAAAAAAAGTCTCGCTTTTATAACGAGACTTTTGAAATGTTGTTGAAAAATTTTCAGATCAGGATTCTTACAGGATCTTCCAATAACCCTTTTAAGGTTTGCAAGAAAGCTGAACCAACTGCGCCATCTACTACTCTGTGGTCGCATGACATAGTTACCTTCATCATATTACCAACAGCCAATTCACCATCTCTTACAATAGCCGTTTGCTTAATACCACCTACTGCCAAAATACAAGCATCAGGCGGATTAATAATAGCAGTAAATTCCTCTATACCGAACATACCTAAATTAGAGATTGTAAAGGTATTACCTTCCCAATCGCTTGGCTGCAATTCTTTATTTTTTGCTTTCTGAGCGAAACTTTTCGCCTCTGTAGCAATATGAGACAAAGATTTATTATCGGCAAATCTAATAACAGGAACCAACAACCCTTCTTCAACGGCGACTGCCATACCTATATGGATGTGGTTATTTCTTCTTATTTTATCTCCTAACCAGGCACTATTTACTTTCGGGTGCTGCCTTAAGGCCGCTGCCGTAGCTTTAATTACAATATCGTTAAAGGATATTTTAACAGGAGAAAGCTCATTGATACTTTTTCTTGCTTCCATTGCCTTATCCATGTTGATCTCCATGGTAAGGTAAAAATGAGGTGCGGTAAATTTACTTTCTGACAAGCGTTTACCAACTGTCTTCCTCATCTGGGACACCTTCACTTCTTCGTAACTTTCCTCTCCCACTACTTGCGGAATAGACATCGCTTTTTCGGCGGCCGGGGCTGCTTCTTTTACCTCTTTAGCTGAAGGAACAAAGTTTTCTACGTCGGATTTAATAATTCTTCCATTATCACCGGAACCTTTAACATCAGAAAGGTTAATTCCTTTATCTTCTGCTATTTTTTTGGCTAATGGGCTGGCAAATATTCGCCCTCCCGCTGAAGTAAGTCCCTGAGCTGTATCAGTTCCTTTAGTATCAGGCACAGCATTGGCTACATTGGCAGGAGAAGCAACGGTTGTTTTTTCTTCTTTAGCCGGTGCTTTTTCTTCCTTAGGAGCTTCTTTTTGTTCAGTTTTAGCAGATTTTTTTTGTTGATGGGCTTTTAATAAAGCTTTATAATCAGCACCTTTTTCACCTATTACAGCCAACACACCATCAACAGGAACTGCATCCCCTTCTTCAACTCCTATATGTAGCAAAATACCATCTTCATAAGCTTCCAGTTCCATGGTAGCCTTATCAGTTTCCACTTCCGCTAAAATATCGCCTGATTCTACTTTATCACCCTCCTTTTTAAGCCATGATGCGATGGTTCCTTCCTCCATCGTATCGCTCATTTTTGGCATAGTGATAAGCGTAGCTTTTATGTTTGAGGTATCAACCTCTTCGGATTGCTCATCAGGTTCGGCTGAATCTTTTGTATCTTCTTCCTTAGCAGATGCTTCTTTAGTAGACTCTTTAGATGAACCACCATTTTCAAGATCTTTTAACAAGCTCTTTATATCTTCTCCTTCTTCCCCGATAATGGCAATTACACCATCTACAGGAACTGCATCTCCTTCTTTTATACCTATATGCAATATGGTTCCATCTTCGTAAGATTCAAGTTCCATTGTTGCTTTATCCGTTTCCACTTCTGCCAGTATATCACCGGAAGATACTTTATCACCCTCTTTAACCAACCAGGAAGAGATTACTCCTTCCTCCATGGTATCACTCATTTTGGGCATTTTTATTACCTCAGCCATAAAAGTCTTTTTGTATTAATACTAAGTCAAAAATAATTGTAATTAGTGCTTATTTCAAATTTAATAGGATAAACTATTCAGAATAATCTAAATCTATTACTTATGTTTAAATAAAAAGCCCGGTTCTGTAATGAACCAGGCTTAATACTATTAACTAAAACTATTATTCAGCAGTTTCAGCTTCATTTTTTGATGCATAAGCTTCGTTCAATCCTTTAATTACGTCATCACTAATATCAAGTTGCTCATTAGCATATAACACACCACTTCCTCTTGAATAAGTAAGTACTAATTCTAAATTATTCTCTTTACCATATTCTTTCAAATATGCGCTGACATTTTCATAAAGTTCCTCGTTCAACTCCGCCTCTTCCTGACGTAATTGTTGGGTCAGGCTTTCCTGATAACGCATTAAATTTTGCTGCTTCTTCATTAAGCTTTCTTCTAGCGCTTTCCCTTGTGCTACTGTTAAATTAGCTGCAGTTCTTTGAAAATCACTGATTTCCTGTTGTAAGCCCTGTGCTCTATTTTGATATTCTTTTTCAAATTTCCCCTGTTTAGTAGCAAGTTTAGTCTCAATTTCTTTAGTTAATTCATATTTTGTTAATAAAGAATCTGAATCGATATAAGCTATAGATAAATTTTGGAATACTTCCTTATTTTCATCACCAGCTTCTGCTGATTTAATTTCTACATTTTTGCTGAAGTGAGCTATGTATAAATAACCAACTGCTATTAATAAAACTACATTTAATATTATTGATAAGTTTTTCACGGTATTGTTTTTATGATTTTATTTAACGAGCACAAATATAATGAAACATATTAAAGTGCAAACTAAGTTGAATGGGTTGTTTATTTAATTAATTCAATTTGGATATAAATTCAATAAAAATCAGAAAGTTATAATAATTAATTCCTTACCTTTTTATTTATATGTCTTTTTTATCCTGGGCAACTGACGTACCCTCTGAATTATCATTGTCTGATAATGGTTCTGTACCTGAAGAATTATCTTTGGAAGTATATTGATAGAGGAAAGTTTGGCTATTGGATGTATAGTTATAATCAGAATCATCCCCATCTGGAAATTCATCCTCATCTTCATCTAATTTCTCAAAATGTAACTTTAGTTCAGCTTGTCCGGCAAATTCATTTTTTAGAAAAAGCGCGACCAACAACCCACTAGCCAAACCCATCAAATGTGATTCCCACGATATATGCCCATCCTGAGGTAGTACGCCATAAAACATACCGCCATAAAGGAGTAAAACAACAAAAGATAAAGCCAGTGAAGATTGATTTTTCCTCAACAAGCCACTAAACAGTATAAAGGATGCAATTCCATAAATAACGCCGCTGGCACCAATATGATAAGCTTCTCTTGCGATTAACCAAACACAAATACCTGTAAGAATATATACATATAATAGTGCTTTAAGAGCAATTTTATCATAAAAGAAAAACAGAATAATGATGAGCAACATTAATGAAAAGCTATTGGACAGCAAGTGCAAAAAATCGCCATGTATAAATGGAGAAGTGAAAATGCCAATTGTGCCTAAAAAATGTCTTGGGTAAATTCCGAAATGTGCAAAATTGACAGAAAAAGCCCACTCTATGGATTTTACAAGCCATAGCAACAAAATAATATAGCCTGAGAAAGCTACACTTTGCCTGAAAAGAGATTTTTCCTTTGACATTTATTTAATTTACGCAATTTTGCAACTAATGATCCAATTCTAGAAATATATTTCTTGTGCTACCCTGTATGTATTGGCATGAGCTTCCAAAATATGTGCTATTCTTTCCGAATAACCTCCACCCATACTGGCAACTACAGGAATTTGATTTTTGAAGCATAATTCAAACACTATTTTGTCCCTTTTTTTACAACCATCAATAGTCATACCAAGCCTTCCTAATTTATCAGTAGCTAAAACATCTACCCCTGACTGAAAGAAAATAAAATCAGGCTCTACTTCATTAATTAATTTTGGCAAAGTTTGGTTCAATAACTTCAAATAAGTTGTGTCATCACATCCATCTTCCAAAGCAATGTCCAAATCCGATTTTTCTTTATGCATAGGGTAATTCGACTTCCCATGCATACTGAAGGTAAATACCCTCGATTCATTTTGAAATATTTCAGCAGTACCATTTCCTTGATGCACATCCAAATCTACCACTAAAATCTGCTTAGCTTTATTGTTGTTTA
This sequence comes from Marivirga sp., assembly GCA_041642185.1. GTDB lineage: Bacteria > Bacteroidota > Bacteroidia > Cytophagales > Cyclobacteriaceae > Marivirga. The sequence goes on along the minus strand of JBEPWY010000145.1, from coordinate 316 downwards.
ATAAATAATTTGAGGCAATAGCAATATCGTTTAACAAGCAGAATCCTTCTCCCTTGTCTGTAAAAGCATGATGAGTTCCTCCTGCAATATTCATGGCCACTTTATATTGAAGTGCAAAATCTGCTGCCTCAATGGTCCCCTGGTTTATTATACGTTCGCGGTTAACCAAAGCCTGTGACAAGGGGAATCCTGTCCTTCGTTCTTCCTGCCTGCTAATAGATAGCGATTTTAGTTTTTCCCAATAGGTACTATTATGAGTACTAATGATATCTTCCTCAGATAAAAATCCTGGCGCAAATAAGTTGTTTTCATTGAT
>JBEPWY010000144.1:0-8478 GCA_041642185.1 Marivirga sp. | reverse complement strand
AAGTTTATCAGATTTTAAGTCGTGAAACTTTATTGACTGATTCGGATGGTAATGAGTTGGTGCTTTTAAAATCAGAACAGATTCCTAAAGACCGATTTAGAAAAGGAGATAGCGTACGTGCAATTGTCCACAGAGTAGAGATGAGCAATGGTAACCCGAAAATCATCCTTTCAAGAACTTCACCTGTTTTCTTAGAAAGACTATTTGAGCAGGAAGTACCAGAAGTATATGATGAATTGATCACTATTAAGAAAATTGTCAGAGAGCCGGGTGAAAGGGCTAAAGTAGCAGTTGAATCTTATGATGACAGAATTGATCCTGTAGGTGCTTGTGTAGGTATGAAAGGTTCAAGAATACACAGTATTGTACGTGAATTACAGAATGAAAATATTGACGTAATTAACTATACAGAAAACTTAGAGCTTTATATTCAAAGAGCATTAAGTCCTGCTAAAATCGGTTCTATTAAAGTAGAAGAAGAACAAAAGCGGGTATCAGTATATTTAAAGCCTGATCAAGTATCTCTTGCTATTGGAAAAGGTGGTCAAAATATCAAATTGGCCAGTAAGTTGGTAGGTATGGAAATTGACGTTTTCAGAGAACTATCGGCTGCTGAAGAAGAAGATGTATTGATAGATGAATTCAGCGATGTACTTGAAGATTGGGTAATCGTGGAATTGAAGAAAATTGGTTTAGATACAGCTAAGAGAGTTTTGGAAGTGGGTAGAGAAGAGCTGATCAAAAGAACCGACATGGAAGAAGAAACAATTGACGAAATATTTAACATATTCAGTCAGGAATTTGAGTAATAATTAGTACACTCAGATTTAATAATATTTAGAAGAATACAAAGCATTTATGTCAGAAGAAAAAATGATGCGTCTCAACCTAGCAGCCAGGAAGTTGAATGTAGGATTATCTACAATCACAGATTTCCTGAGCAAAAAAGGTTTTGAGGTGGACAGCAAACCAAATTCGAAAATCTCTGAAGAGCAGTTCAATATGCTTGCTAAAGAGTTTGCTTCATCCGCTATGGAAAAAGAAGAGGCTTCCGGCCTTACCATAGGTAAAAAGCATAATAGCAATGTTGTTATTGATTCAGACGGTGATGCTGTTGAAAAAGAGGACGAAGAGGATAATATTCTGATAAAAAATACGGGAGCGGGTTCCGGTAAGAAGACTCAGGAAGAGCCTAAAGCTCCTAAAAAAGAAGAGGAAGCCTCCCCAACCAAAAAAGAAGACGACGACTCATACAAATCTGAAGCGCCAAAACTTCAGGGTATAAAAGTATTGGGCAAAATTGATTTAGAATCTCAAAAAGGTAAGGAAGCTGAGCCTCCTGCGAAAAAATCGGAGCCTGAAGCTCCAGCTAAGAAAGAGGAGCCTAAAGTGTCTGCTAAAAAGGAGGAGGTAAAACCAGAAGCTCCTAAGAAAGAAGAAGAGCCTAAGAAACCTGCTGCTTCTGAAGAAGAGAAAAAACCTGCAAAAGAAACAGAAAAGCCTGCTGAGGCTCCAAAGCCTGTTGCAGAAAAAGAAGAAGTAAAAGAAACTCCAAAAGCAAAAGAAGAAGCCAAGCCTAAAGAGGAAACTCCAGCTAAGGAAGAGGCTAAACCTGCAGCAAAAGAGGAAGCTACGGAAGCTCCTAAAGAGGAAGAGAAAGTAGAAGAAAAAACTATTGCAGCCAGAGCGGATTCCTTAAAAGGCCTGACAGTTCTAGGTAAAATAGAATTACCTAAAGAAAAAGAACGAAGAGGCAAAAAAGGAGTAAAACCTGTTGCTTCATCTGACGATAAAAAAGAAGCCCGTAGAGGTAAACGCCCTAGAAAAAGAATTGCTTCTAATACACCTGGAGCTACAGGAGCAGCTGGTAAACCTCAGGAAAGAAGTGCCGGAACCGGTTCTGCAAGACCAGGCGATCAAAGAGGAAGGCCTGACCAAAGAGGTGGTGCTGCTGCCGGCGGACGAAGAGGCCGTGTGGAAAAAGTAGAGCCTACTGAAAAGGAAATTCAGGAGCAGATTAAACAAACTATGGCCCGCCTAAGCGGAAAAGGCAATACAGGCGGATCTGGCGGTAGATCTAAATACAGAAAAGAGAAAAGACAAAGTCAGGCTGATAGAAGAGAGGGCGATTTACAGGAGCAAGAAGAACAGTCAAAAGTATTACGTACCACTGAGTTTATTTCGGCCAACGATTTGGCTTCAATGATGGATGTGAGCGTAAACGACGTAATTGCCAAATGTATGGCACTTGGTATTTTTGCTTCTATAAATCAGCGTTTAGATGCTGAAACTATTACCATTATTGCCGATGAATTCGGTTTTGATGTGAAGTTTACTGAGGCTGACGATGAAACAGAAGTTGTTGAAACAGTTGATAATCCTGAAGATTTATCAGAAAGAGCACCTATTGTAACTATAATGGGTCACGTAGATCACGGTAAAACATCATTACTCGATTTTATCCGCGAAGCTAAAGTAACTGAAGATGAAGCAGGTGGTATCACCCAGCATATCGGCGCTTATTCTGTAACAACAGAATCAGGCAAAAGGGTAGCCTTCCTGGATACACCAGGTCACGAGGCATTTACAGCCATGCGTGCAAGGGGTGCTAAAATTACCGATGTGGTTGTAATTGTAATTGCGGCAGATGATGCTGTAATGCCACAAACTAAAGAAGCCATTAACCATGCTCAGGTAGCAGGTGTGCCAATGGTAATTGCTATTAACAAAGTAGATAGACCAAATGCTAATCCTGATAAAATCAAAGAAGAATTAGCTAATATAAATATATTGGTAGAAGACTGGGGTGGTAAATATCAGTGCCAGGAAATTTCTGCCAAAACCGGACAAGGTGTTGACGACTTACTTGAAAAAGTATTATTAGAAGCGGAAGTATTAGAGCTTACTGCTAATAGTAACAGAAACGCTACCGGTACGGTAGTAGAAGCCGAACTTGATAAAGGAAGAGGTTATGTAACAACCATCATGGTTCAAAGTGGTACTTTGAAAGTGGGGGATGTGTTATTAGCCGGCTCTCATTATGGTAAGGTGAAAGCAATGTTTGATCACCGTGGTAAAAAACTTCAGTCGGCAGGACCTTCAACCCCTGTATTAATGCTGGGATTAGACGGTGCTCCTCAAGCAGGTGACAGATTTAACGTGATGGAAAGTGACCGTGAGGCGAGAGAAATTGCCAACAAGCGTGAGCAAATACAGCGTGAACAAACCATGCGTACCAAGAAGCATATTACTTTGGATGAAATTGGTCGTCGTTTGGCAATCGGTTCATTTAAGGAATTGAATGTAATCATTAAAGGTGATGTGGATGGTTCAATAGAAGCATTGGCAGATTCTTTATTGAAACTTTCCAATGAAGAAATTCAGGTGAAAATCATTCATAAAGCAGTAGGTCAGATTTCAGAGTCGGATGTATTGTTGGCTTCTGCTTCCGATGCAATTGTAATTGGTTTCCAGGTGAGACCATCACAAAATGCAAGAAGAATTGCTGAATCAGAGGAAATCGAAATCAGATTATACTCAATTATCTATGATGCCATCAACGAAATTAAAGATGCCATGGAAGGCATGTTGGCACCAACCACTGAAGAAATCATTACCGGTAATATTGAGGTAAGGGAAGTCTTCAAAATTACTAAAGTGGGAACTGTTGCAGGTTGTATGGTGACTGATGGTTTTGTTAAACGTAATAACCAGATCAGGTTGATTAGAGACGGTATTGTTAAATATACTGGTGAAATCGATCAGTTGAAACGTTATAAAGATGATGTTTCAGAAGTGAAGAAAGGTTATGAGTGTGGTATGAGTATCAAAGGTTATAATGATATCGAAATTGGAGATATCATCGAAGGCTTTGAAGAAAAAGAAGTGAAAAGAAAGCTTAAATAAGCTAAGTTAAAATATATTATAACCCCTGTTCGATTTTATTGATCAGGGGTTTTTTAATGTTTTAATATTAAATCATATATTGAAGCTGACGTCCTTATTTCTGTAGGAAATCAAATTCTACTAAACTTTTTATAATTGATATGGAACCATTCAAAAAACTGAAAATCACAGCCCCGGAGGAAATCCCCAATATTTTTGTAAAAGCATGGAATAACAGGGATACCTACGAAATCATTGATTTGTTTGATGAAAATACAGAACTTGTAAATGTGGAAGGACTGTGGAAGCATAAGAACAAGGAGTTTTATAGCGCTTATGACAACGGACTTAAATTTAATTTTAAAGAAGTAAGGCTTTCTGTTAAAAATATTACCACCCAACATATCACTGATAGTATTGCAGAGGTGAAAGCGCATTTACAAATGGACAGCCATCCTTCTGCGAAAAGCAAAATTCAACGAAAAGAAATGTTGTTTCATTTTGTGGCTCAAAAATCTGATGACGATTGGCAGTGTATCTCATTAGATACTAAGCAGAAATAATTAACTTATCTATTGATGATTTCTTAATGCCAGCATCTGTATCTAAAATACCCGTGTACCTGTCTTCACAGATGCTTTAAACATAATAATTTTTTCAGGAATTAACCCACTTTTGCATGCTCGTTTGTGGGGCCATAAACGAGGACAAATACTGTTATCTATGCTAACACTAGCGCTTCCACAGATGCTTTTCAGGTTTTTTTTTAATTGCCAATATTATTAGAACTCGTCATTCCCACGCAGGTGGGAATCTAAGTAATGAAATGAAATTTCATTATATATATTATCCTGCATACTGTCACCTGATTATGGGTTCAAATGTTATTTAAAGAAGCTAACGTCCCGCTACTGTATGGAAAAAGATGCGAGCACTTGGTCTGTTAAGGTAAAGAATTCTTTAACACAAATGCCTACAATCAGTTAAAGCTATAATGAAAAGTAAAATATTGTCGCCGGAAGAATTACCTAAAAGGTTTGTAATAGCCTGGAATGCAAGGAAGGCCGAAGGCATAGCTAATCTATTCGCTGAAGATGCAGAATTTATAAATGTGGTAGGCTTGTGGTGGCATAATAGAAAGGATATATTTAAGGCTCATGATTACGGGCTAAAATATTTGTTCAATGATTCTCAACTTTTAGTAAGAAAAATTAAAACCAAATATCTTTCAGATAATATTGCAGTAGTTAATGCAAAGCTTCACCTGAAAGGTCAAACTTCTTTGGATGATAAAAAGCTTAATAGCAGAGATACAATTTTTACTTTTGTATTGCAAAAAATGGAGGAGGAATGGCTTTGTGTGTCTGCACACAATACTGATATAGTACCGGGGATGGAAACCAATATAAAGAAAGAGGATAATAATATTGAAGCAGTCAGTTACAGGAAATGATCTTGAATAAAAAAGCCCCTACAATGCAGGAGCTTTTTTTTATAAATTTAGATTAGAATTACTTATAAACCTTATTTAGCCTTAAACCTTTCATAAGCTTCCTTGTCCAGTGCTTCTCTAGCATCAGGGTGGGCAATTGAAATTAATGCTTTAGCCCGTTGTTTCAGGTTTTTACCAAACAAATCTACTACTCCGTATTCAGTGGCAATGTAATGAACGTGTGCACGAGTGGTTGTAACTCCTGCGCCTTCCCTTAAAAATGGCACAATTTTACTGATTCCTTTATTGGTCATGGAAGGCATTGCTAAAATGGCTTTACCTCCTTCAGAAAGAGAAGCTCCCCTGATAAAGTCCATTTGACCGCCTACTCCGGAAAACTGGTATTTACCTATTGTATCTGCACAAACCTGACCGGTAATGTCTATTTCTATGGCAGAGTTAATGGCCGTTACTTTAGGGTTTTTTCTAATGATGGCAGTATCATTGGTATAAGATGCTTCCTTCATATGTACTATCGGATTGTCATCCATAAAGTCATATAACTTTTGAGATCCCACGGCAAAACATGTAACCAGTTTTCCTTTTTTTACTACTTTATTCCTGCCGTTGATTATGCCTTTTTCCACTAAGGGTAAAACACCGTCTGAAAACATTTCCGTGTGGATGCCTAAATTTTTATGGTTATGCAAGTTGTTTAATGCAGCATTCGGAATAGCACCGATTCCCATTTGGAGGGTAGCACCATCATCTACCAAACCGGCTACATGAGCGCCAATTTGCTTTTCAATATCTGTTGCCTCAGAAAGATCATGAGCATGTATAGCCTCATTTGCCTCAATGGCATAATCTATCTGGCTTACATGAATAATGCCATCACCATGCGTTCTTGGTACCCTTGGATTAATTTGTGCAATTACAATTTTAGCATTTTCAATTGCCGGTATTGTAATATCTACGGAAACTCCTAAAGAGCAGTAGCCATGGGCATCGGGTGGGGAAACCTGGATAAATGCCACATCTAAAGGAAGAATGTTTTTTCTGAATAGCCAGTGCACCTCACTTAGGAATATGGGAATATAATCTCCTCTGCCTTCGTTGATTGATTTTCTCACATTACCCCCTACAAAACAACTGTTTACATGAAAAGCAGGACGGTATTGTTCTTCGGTATAGCCAGCGCGACCCTCAGTATGCAAGTGCATGATTTCCACATTGGTTAATTCGCTATGCCTTGCCACAAGAGCGTCTATTAGTGCAACTGGCGTCATAGCTGCACCTTGGATAAATATGCGTTGGTTGGATTTTACATGAGAAACTGCTTCTTCAGGTTTTACTATTTTAATGGAATGCGACATGGTGTTTTTGTTTTAAATTGATTTTGCAAAATTACCGACTATAGCCGGCAATTTATTGATTATAAATAGTGAAAAAGATGACTATTATCATGTATTGTTACGGTAGTTTCGAGTCGGTGTTTTGGCAAGGGAAAGAAGTGGTTTAATGATGAAAAATCGCAGGGGAAAGTACCGAAAATAATGATTTTGGTATGATATAAAAAGAGCTTAAATTGTGAGTACATAAAAAATATAATAGCAACTTAGTTGTCATTACTTCTTATATTTGGAAATAATGACAGCTTTTATGTCATTACCGAATTGTTATGGGTAACCTGAATACGAGAGCAACATGTTCCATGGTAGAGAGAAGCGCATAAAAGCAGCACCTTTTATTTGTTGTGGATACAGTGAGAAGGAAAACTAATTGAAAACATACCGACTCATTAGTCGCATTTAAAAAAATAGAGCATGAGATACTTTTACTTCATTGTAATAATATTCTTACTTTTTAGCTGCCAATCAGCAAAGATTAATGAATCTTATGAAAAAGTAGCTATAATTCCTGTTGATGGAAAAGAAATTAAAGATAGCAAAAGAGTTAAAAAAACAATTGAATCATACTACCAAGTAAAAGTTGAAATATTGCCACCTATTAATCTACCAAGAAGCGTATATTGGAATGAAAGTGATACTTTACGCCCATCTGAAGTTATGGCATTTGTAAAAGAAAATTATAAAACAACATCTTATAATAAATACATTGCATTAACTGAATCGCCATTACAATTATCGAGATCTAATGAATGGTGGATAAATAATGGCTTCATTCGCGGATTAGGTACATTAAATGGAAATAAATGTATCATTTCGACATTTAAGATTAAGAAGGAATCGAATGGAGATAAAAATAAATATCATAATCTTTTGAGTAAGGTAACCCGCCATGAACTAGGACATAATTATGGTTTAAATCATTGTTCTAATGAGCAATGTGTGATGGTATCTGGAATTGAACCGGAGATAATCTATGCAGCAAAAAATGTTTTATGTGATAGTTGTTCTACAATTCTCAAACCTGTACTAAGATAAATAAAAGAAAATTGCGACTAATAATGTATAAAAGCCAATACGGGTTCGGTTGTTAATCAGGCAGTTTCGCATTAACTTACTGAAGCTGTAGCCTCGGTGAAAAGTGCATTAAACTCCGCACTGAGCGTATATACTAACCATTGACAATTAAAAACTCAGGAGCATGATTAGTTGCTGTGCGACTTTCCTTAGTGGATAGCTTGTTAAAGTTGGCGGTCGGAAATCAGAAATTCAGACTGGTGGTTGGCGTGGCTTTTTCAGCAGATTTTTGGGACGGCACCGATTTTGGGAGAAATAACTTCCAGCACGATAGTTCAGCACTTAGCGAAATAGCGGCAGAAGGACGAAGGCACCGAAAGCATCTTGCGGAGAGTTTTTCAACCGCAGGCTACGGCAGCACAAAAGGAGACATGCAGGTCGACTAAAAAATAAAGGCAAACCCATAACACTACATATAGCTTATGGCGGGAGAAGCGGTAAAAGAAAATTTTGTATATTTAATTAATTTTGGTGAGGGCAGCGAGGGACGAACTTTGAAAACCGCCACCAAGCCATATGCTTAACGTTGTAGGTAATGGCACATTTAACTAAGCTATGTATTTCATAAGCTAAGAGTAGAGATTGAAAGAATTAAATAGACCTTAATGAGAATTACGAATTAATAAACCATATCCGAAAAAATGGAAAATGATTCTTACAGTGAACTTTCATGGA
>JBEPWY010000143.1:0-8485 GCA_041642185.1 Marivirga sp. | reverse complement strand
ATTTCTGATGCTATGCACAATTTCAGTGATGTAGCAGCTTTAATTATTAGTTTGGTAGCAATAGTATTAGCAAAAAGAAAGGCTACCTACAGTAAATCTTTTGGTTACAAACGGGCAGAGGTATTAGCGGCATTTGTAAATTCGGCAGTTATAATAGGTGTAGCTATTTATATTATTATAGAAAGTACCCAAAGATTAGGTCAAAGCTCAGATTTACAAATTAACACAGATATCATTATCTGGCTAGCGATAGTAGCTATTTTTGGTAATGGATTAAGTGTGCTGATGCTGGCCTCTGAGATTAAGAATAGTATGAATATGAAGTCTGCCTTTCTTCACTTGTTATCTGACACGCTGTTTTCAGTAGCCGTTTTAGCTGGAGGTTTGGCAATGAAATATTATGGGGTAAGATGGGTTGATGGTGTATTATCAATAGCTATAGGAATCTACCTTATCTTCAGCAGTTGGAGACTACTGCGTGATAGCATGCATGTATTGCTACAATTTGTTCCTAAGGGTATAAATATACCTAATTTAGTGGGCGCTGTTGAAAATTTACCGGAAGTTAAAAATATTCATCATGTACACGTTTGGCAATTAGATGAACATACAATTCACTTGGAAGCACATATTGATTTAATAGAGAATTTAAGGGTAAGCGATACCTATAAAATTCAGCAAAAAATAGAAGGCTTATTGCAAAGCCGGTTTTCAATTGCTCACATAACTTTACAGTTTGAACATGGGTTAGACGGACCAAAAACTTTAATTCAATAGTTGTTTAAGCGTGAGGGTATTTAAATAAAAGCACAAATGGCCAACAAAAAAGTCTACAGCATTAAAGAAGGAAGAACAAAAGCCATGAAATATTGTGCTTATCAGGAAAGAACGCAACAGCAGGTTCGGGATAAGCTATATGAGTGGGGATTATACGGTGATGAAGTAGAAGAAGTGATTAGTTATTTAATTACTGAGAATTTTTTAAATGAAGAGCGTTTTGCTAAATCATATGCTTCCGGTCATTTTCGGATGAAAAAATGGGGGAAAATCAAAATCAAACAAGGCCTTGAACAAAAAAAGCTGTCGGCTTATTGTATTAAGAAGGGTATGCAGGAAATTGACTCTTCAGAATATATAGAAACATTAAACGAACTGCTAGATAAAAAGTACCATACATTAAAAGACAGCAATATATATATCAGGAAACAAAAAGCAGTTAAACACTTATTACAAAAGGGTTATGAAGCCGATTTAGTATGGGCGGCTATGGAAGATATTTCTCATAAGCCCTAGTTTTCAAATTATACTCTTACCGAAAGAACACCCTATCATGTAAATCAATTTATAAGAAAGTCTTTCTGAATAATGACCTTGTCCGGAATGTTCTTAAAATGCAGTATTACTGTTTTAGTAGTCATGTTCGATAGGAAAGGTTGCAAAATTACGGAGCTCATAGTCTCAGCATCATGTAATATGCCAGACTCCATAGCGGCCACTTTAATTTGATTTTCTGCTTTAGCATAAATCAGGTCTACAAATTCAGCGGCCTTCTTTTTATCTTTACTGGTTTTTAAATCGTAAAATTTGCTCTTGTCCAAATTAACCTTGTAATAACATAACTCAGGGGCGGGCATAGTAATGTGGATAGTATCCCCGGAAAACTGAATGTCGTTTTTATCTATTTTAGCCAAATCTACGCAAGCTACTGCTTCACCGGTAGCAATTAATATTGCCTTCTGGTCCTGCCCTCCCGGAACATAAAAATACCCAAAATCTAAATATCTTTTAGCTAACTCTTCTGCTTCTATTATTTCTTTAAACCTATATTTTACTAATTCAAGCTTACCCAATGCTTCAATTTCTTGTAAAATGGTGGTGTTTTCTATAGTTAGCTTTTCCGGTGTGGAAAAATCCGACATCCGTCTGAACCATAGAAACACCAGCAAAAGCAATGCAATTGCCCAGGGAATATATTTCAAAAACAGCCTAAAGTTCATAGGTATTAATTAAGTTCGTATTCTGATTAACGGTAATAAAACGAAAGATACAAAAATCCTTTTTGAAAAGGACTTTTTATATGAACTGGCAGGACAACCTAAATATACTAAGTAAATTAAATGCTTTAAAACTGCGTAATGCTTTTTGGCTTTGGTATAGTTACCATTTGTCCAAAAACCGCAAAAAAGCATGGATGAAGGGTATGCCAATGTCTATTGCCATAGAACCCACCACTTCCTGTAACCTACGCTGCCCGGAATGTCCCAGCGGTTTGCGTTCTTTCAGCCGACCGATAGGGATGTTGTTACCGGAGACTTTTACAGAAATGTTAAGTCAGTTGAAGGATAGCCTCATTTATATGTTATTTTATTTTCAAGGTGAGCCTTATGTAAACAGGCAATTTCTGGACTTGGTTAAAATAGCACATGAGCACAATATTTATACAGCCACATCTACTAACGCCCATTTTTTAGATGATGATACCGCCAGAAAAACAGTAGAAAGCGGATTGGACCGATTGATCATTTCTATTGATGGCACTTCCCAGGCAACTTATGAGCAGTATCGTATAGGAGGAAAACTAGAAAAGGTTATTACAGGCACTAAAAATATAATTCGCTGGAAAAAAGAACTTAAATCTTCAACACCACATGTTATTTTTCAATTTTTGGTAGTTAAGCCTAATGAAGGTGATATCCCGGAAGTTTATAAATTGGCCAAAAGATTAGGAGTAAATGAAGTAAAGTTAAAAACGGCTCAAATTTATGATTTCGAAAAGGGCTCACCCTTAATTCCTGACAACCCCAAATACAGCAGATATAAAAAGCTGTCGAACGGATTGTATAGGATTAAAAATAAACTACTCAACCAATGCTGGAAAATGTGGCATAGCTGTGTAATTACTTGGGACGGAAGAGTGGTCCCTTGTTGTTTTGATAAAGATGCAGATCATCAGCTAGGTAAATTAAATAATAATGCCTTTGTGGATATCTGGAATGGGCACGCGTATGGAAAATTCAGATCAAAACTATTAAAATCAAGAGAGGAAATAGATATTTGTACTAATTGTACAGAAGGCACAAAAATCTGGACAGATGAGTAAACACAATAAAGAAATCTTATAGACGTTTTTCTGCAACTGAATTAAAATTCTTACATCTTAGTCGAATTTGTACTCAAATACTTTAGAATTTGATTTTAATAGTTGATTTTAGTGCCTGGTAAAGTTATCTTTACCAATAATTTTATATATTGCGTTGATATATAAGCGATTAAACAGTGTTTATTAAACGAATACAATAACAGGATATGAAAAAGTTTGTGTTTAAATTTCAAAATGCCTGTCTGGTTGTTCTGGTATCTTTCCTTTTTGCATGTGGAGGAAGTAATCCAACAGCAAACAGTCCGGGAGTACTAAGTACTACTACAGGTTTAGAGTACAACAGCGATGAAGGCTTTCAGGTGGCCGAATTCCGTGGACAACCAGATGGACCAAATTTGGTTTACATCGAAGGTGGAAGAACAGTTTTAGGTTCTTTCGAAGAAGATATTTTGCATACCAGAGATAATATAGAAAGAACAGTTACTGTTTCTTCTTTTTATATGGATGAAACAGAAGTGGCCAATATTCATTGGTTAGAGTTCTTACACTATGTGAAATTAGATTCATCAAGGGATTACTACCAATCTGTGTTGCCAGATACAACTGTATGGGCAAAAAACCTTGCTTATAATGACCCTTATGTAGATCATTATTTAAGATACCCGGGTTTCAGATATCATCCGGTGGTGGGAGTTTCATGGCTTCAGGCCAATGAATATTCCAAATGGAGAACAATAACAGTTAATTTAAAATTAGCGGAAGAGTCAGGTATAGAAGTTGCTGCAGAAACAGGTGGAAGAATTCCATTAGAAACAGGAGTAGTTTTGCCTGATTACAGATTACCAACCGAAGCAGAATGGGAATATGCTGCGACTGCTTTAATAGGTACTCAATGGGTTGATGAAGTTCAGCTTTATAAAAGAATTTATCCATGGGATGGTCATTCATTAAGAAACCCTTATGGTAAAGAAATGGGGTATTTCTTAGCAAACTTTAAAAGAGGCCGTGGTGATTACGGTGGTATTGCAGGTAAGCTAAATGATGGTGCTTTCGTTACAGATTATATCTATAATTACCCTCCAAACGATTACGGTTTGTACAATATGGCCGGAAATGTAAATGAGTGGGTTTGGGATTTATATCGTCCGCTATCGTTCCAGGATTTTGAAGATTTAAACCCTGTTCGTAGAGACGGAACTTTAGACCCTGCAGGTAATTATGATAATGGAGCTAGTGATCCGAATGTTGTTAACTCTTTAATTTCTGATGAAATTAGGGTTTTTAAAGGTGGATCTTGGGCAGATGTTGCTTATTGGTTGTCACCGGGAACCAGAAGGTTTATCGAGCAAGATTCTGCTACATCAACTATCGGTTTCCGTTGTGCTATGATTAGAGCCGGTGGAAATAAATAATAAAAACTTTTCATATTGGAATTAAAAAAAGCCCGCAATAGCGGGCTTTTTTATGGTTTATATTTTCTTGTAAATAATCTTTTAGCTATGGAATTGCCAACATAGAATACTAGCCTCCGCAACCTAAGAATTTTTTAAAATCTTTATCATTAGGCAATACCCCTTTTTGCTCTTCTTCAGCTTCATTTTGCTCTTCAGCCTTCTTTTTCTTTGCTAACTCTTCTTTGGAAAGCTTTTTAACCTTTGTAGATTTATTCTTTTCTTGTGCCATATTTTTATTAACGAAAAAAGCACAAAAAAAGGTTTGAGCTTTTAAACTCAAGCCATGAAACAGGGAAAATTTAAATTACTTGGAAAAAGTAATAAATATCTTGAATAAGCGACCGATCAGAAAAATAATTAGGCCATAGATTGTTGTGTAGGAAGAAATAGCTAATCCTCCTGCCAAAATGCCCTGGGGCAAGCTTCCAACCTCTTCTAAAGTTTTGAAAGCACTAAATAAACCAATAGCCTGACCCAATATACCCCAGACTAATGCAAAAAGAGAAACGTCAAGGCACCTTTGGATCCATTTATCTCTTTCTACAAGTTCTTGTCTTTTCAAAATAGCCTTTACCCCTGCCCAAATTGTAATAATTAATAAAATGAGCAAAACAGACATAAACTCTATTCCTCCTTCAATGTGAATTTCAATAAATTTCATAACCTTTTCTATTTTAATGATAGTACAAGTTTAACATTATCATAGAACGTTTAAATCAATTATCGTTACGATCACTATATTCAGTGGTAGATCACTTGCTTTGGCTGTTTAAATGCATATATGCATTCTACCACTCTAAACTCTGCAATGGTCGACTTTTAGATAAATAAATTTACAAAACTTGTATATTTAGCCTTATATGTTCACGAAATTCATTTTCCATATAATTTATTGGAGCTTTGCCCTCTTATTATGTATTCTTTTAATAGGCTACAGAAGCAATTGGCAGGAAGCAGTATTTTTAACCCTTATTTTTAGCCCTATTTCAATTGGAAGTGCGTATTTAATTACTCATTATTTACTGGGAAAATACTTGATAAGAGGCAGGTATGGCAGGTTTTTCTTGTACATAGTTTATATTGTTGTAGCCTCCTTTTTTTTGTTGATTCTAATTAATACAGGCATTTTTATATTTGTTGCAGATTATCAGTTTAAGTTGATGCCTCCCGCTACACAGGATTTACTTACTTTGTTTGTCACACTATTTTTACTGGTAACCTTATTTGTTGCTATTCAAAGCGTTCGGCTATGGAACCTTGCTTATCAGGAAAAAGAACAGGCACTAAAAAGTGCTGCAGAGGCTGAATTACGTTTTCTTAAAACCCAGTTACATCCTCATTTTCTCTTTAATACCTTAAATAATCTATATGTCTTAACTCTTGAGAAATCAAATAAAGCGCCTCAGCTGGTTTTAAAATTAAGTAACTTACTTGATTATATTCTTTCAGCAGGAAAAAGTAAAATGGTTGAAGTAGTACAGGAAATTAAGATAATGAATGATTTTATTTATCTTGAAAGCCTTAGATATGCAGACAGGCTTAGTCTGAAAAGAAGGATCGATATTCCACCGAACATAACAGCGGAAATTCCTCCTATGATTTTAATAACCATTGTTGAGAACTGCTTTAAACATGGAGCAATGAACAATGCCGGAATAGTAGAAATAGATATAAATATGTATGTTCATGATAGTATGCTTAATATTAAATGCAGCAATACATATGTTCCAGATTCAGTAAAAAAACCCATTGGAATAGGACTTATAAATATTCAAAAGCAACTTGATTATCTGTATGGAAAACATTATGAGTTATATACAAAAAAGAAAGGACAACTTTTTCATCTTCAATTGACAATACCGATTCATGCAAAAAATTAACTGTATTTTAGCTGATGATGAGCCTTTGGCCCGTCAGTTGATTGAGAATTATATTGAAACAACTCCCGGTTTAAGTTTAAGAGGAGCTTTTAAAAATGCCTGGGAGGTTCAGGATTATTTGGAGGCAAATAAGATAGATCTTTTGTTTCTTGATATAGAAATGCCAGGGCTTGATGGCCTTACATTCATTAAAACTTTGTCACATCCACCGGAAGTTATTTTCATTACGGCCCACAGGGATTTTGCCGTTGAGGCTTTTGAAGTAAAGGCCTTGGACTACTTACTTAAACCGGTATCTTTTGAACGTTTTTTAAAAGCATTAAATAATTTTCCTCAGGAAAAAACTATTCAGGCAAATGTGAACCCTGAAAAGACTGGTCATCTTTTTATATCAATCGACCGGCAAATGGTTAAGGTACCTTTTGATGATATATTATATCTTGAGGCAATGGGTGATTACGTTAAATTTTATTTTGGCAATGAAAAACCTTTAATTTCGAAAATGACATTGAAAGAATGCGTCGATAAAACACCGTCAAAATCCTTTATTAAAATTCATCGTTCATTTATCATTAATAAAGATAAGGTAAAGGCATATAATAAGGAAAAAGTAAAGGTGGGGGAAAAATGGCTTAAAGTCTCACGGTCATATAAAGACGCAATAAATTTAACTTAAAGCTCACATGATTGTTATCTTTATTAAAAGTCAATTTTTATGAAAAAAATAGCAATTACAGGCGCCACATCAGGAATAGGTTTAGAAACAGCTAAAGCACTCTTGGAGAAGGGCCATCACTTAATATTTTTGATCCGAGATATAGAGAAGGGCCAAAAGTTATTGTTAGATCTTCCAAACGCTAATAATGTACAAATAATAAAATGTGATCTTGCAGAACTTAAATCTGTTAAACATGCAGCAGAAGAGCTTTTAAAAACAAATAATCATTTGGACGTATTACTAAATAATGCAGGAGGTACGTTTGAAAATAGAAAGGAAAGCAAAGATGGGCTGGAACTTCATTTTGCCATTAACCACTTAGGACATTTTTTATTGGTTAAACAGCTATTGCCATTATTAGAAAAGAGCAAAACAAAAATAATAAATGTCAGTTCGGAAGCTCATAAAGCGGGAAAATTAGATTTTAACGATTTACAGTTAGAAAAAAATTATTCCACTATAAAAGCTTATGGAAATGCTAAATTATGTAATGTGCTATTCACGAAATCATTATCGCGAAAAGGCTTTACAAGTTATTGTTTACACCCAGGCGTAATTGATTCCGGCTTTGGCAATAATTTGTCGTGGATATTTAAAATCTTATGGAAGCTTGGTAAGCCGTTTATGAAGAGTACGAGAGAAGGGGCTTCAACAAATATTTATCTTTGTTTGAATGATCTTACTGAAGATTTGAACGGCTCGTATTTTAAAAACCAAAAGCCATTCCGACCTTCTGATAATTCAAAAAACATTGCTGTACAGGATAAACTCTGGAGAGTAAGTGAAGAAATAATAGCGGATAAGCTATCAGTTAAAGAAAAGTTATAAACCTTTCACTATGTCCTTTTTAAGGAATTTCAAGCTCCACATGCCTCTGAAATCTCCAACTTCATATCCTGTTGCCTTGTCATTAGGATATTTCTCATTAAGAAGTAATTGAATTTCTTCAGAAATATCCTCTTTTGATCCATGGCAATTAAGGCATAACTCCGAACCTATAAATATGGGCTTATTATACAAAATAGTGTCACCAGGTCTTATAAACTGAACATTTGGCTTTATTTCTATGCCTTCTTCATGAGAATATTTATATGCTTGTAACAGGCCTTCTTCCATTTCTGACGGAGCGTTTGAGGGATTTCTGTTGCGTTCACTAACTCTTTTTAGATAAACGCTATAGCTTTTCGCCAGACTATCCGTAAGAGGATAGGCCTCCATACTGCAATATTTAGCAGCGGCCTTAAATCCTCCTTCAGCATATTTTTTAGAAATTTTATTCTGAAAAATCTGTTGCGTCTCAATAGTTATAGAATCACCAAGCTTTTTGACTTTG
>JBEPWY010000142.1:0-8525 GCA_041642185.1 Marivirga sp. | reverse complement strand
AAAAGTTATAGCGTCTTTTCTGCAGCAACACTCGGAATGGAAAGCCATCATTGCCCCACATGACATTAGTGATGAGAATTTAAGATTGCATGAAGGTATTCTCAAAATTCAAACAATCAGATTGAGTAAGATAAAAGACAAGGTTCCTGAAGGTGTAAAAGTAATTTTAATTGATAATATTGGTATGCTTTCCATGTTATACCAATATGGAGATGTAGCGTTTATTGGTGGTGCTTTCGGAGCCGGTTTGCACAATACACTTGAGGCCGCTTGTTTTGGCTTACCCATTTTCTTTGGGAATAAAAATTACCTGAAATTTCAAGAGGCTAATCAGCTACTTGAAACCGGCGCCGCTTATATTGTTAAAGAAGGTGATGATTTTAACATACAGCTTGATGCTATTACAGGAAATAATCAATTGGAAGCTATGTCGGAAAAAGCTCGTACTTTTGTAAATGCAAATTTAGGAGCCACCGATAAAATACTACAACATATTACACCACTTGTCCACCAAATAGAAAAATCATGAAAGGAAGAGTATTTAAATCAACCGGATCGTGGTATACAGTTAAAGCAGATGACCGCTACATTGAATGCAGGTTGAGGGGCAAAATGCGTCTTGTTGATGAAAAGGTGACTAACCCTATTGCTGTAGGGGATTGGGTGGAAATCACCATGGATAATGATAATGAGGGAATTATTCAGGACGTGCTGCTAAGAGAAAATTACGTTATCCGTAAATCCACCCGTAAGAAATGGCATAGCCACAGAATAGCTTCCAATATTGATCAGGCCATTTTAATTGTAACCTTGGTGGCCCCACGAACAAGCCT
Organism: Marivirga sp.; assembly: GCA_041642185.1. GTDB lineage: Bacteria > Bacteroidota > Bacteroidia > Cytophagales > Cyclobacteriaceae > Marivirga. The sequence goes on along the minus strand of JBEPWY010000142.1, from coordinate 7,692 downwards.
GGGTTTCATCGACCGCTTTTTAGTGGCGTGTGAATCATTCAGAATCCCTGCAATACTTGCATTTAACAAATCAGATTTATTGGATGAGGCAGCTTTGCAGTATTATGAAGAGCTAAAGTTTGATTATGAAGAATTAGGCTATCAGGTTATTTTAATTTCTGCAGAAACGAATGATGGGATAGATGTGTTGAAAGAAAAGCTGAATGGAAAAACCACACTTTTTGCCGGCCATTCAGGCGTTGGGAAATCTACCCTCCTCAATTTACTTTCTCCTGAAATAAGCCAGCGGGTAAGCGAAATATCTGAATCGGTTGGTAAAGGTGTACATACCACCACTTTTGCAGAAATGTTTGAAGTTTGGGATGATACCTATGTGATAGATACGCCGGGAATTAAAGAACTTGGCTTATGGGACATTGGAGATGAAGAATTGTGCAGCTACTTTCCGGAAATGAGAAAATACATGGGAGCTTGCCGTTTTCACAATTGCACTCACATACATGAGCCCGGTTGTGCTTTTCGCGTTGCCATGGAAGAAGGAAAAATTGCACCTTTTCGATATGAAAATTATCTGAGCATGCTCAAAGATGATGACAACCGCCGGTAATTTTATTATCAAAACATAATAATCACCCTACTTTTTACGTAGATTAATGTATACAAAAGTTTTTTATCTTTTTGTTATTCTGATAGAATAAGTACTTATGACACGATGAAATAATGGAAAACAAAATTTGCATTCAATGCGAAAAACCAATACAAGGTCGAGCCGATAAAAAGTTTTGTGATGATTATTGCAGAAATGCGTTTAATAATCTTGCAAAAAGAGGTAGCAATAACCTTATCAGGAACATTAGTAACTCCCTACGCAAAAACAGAAATATACTTGATGCGCTTATAAATGAGTCCGAAGATACTAAACGAGTACCAAGGGAGAAATTGCTGAACGAAGGCTTCCAGTTTAAATACCATACCCACATTTACACTAACAAAAAAGGTGATACCTATCAATTCTGTTATGATTACGGTTATTTACCGTTGGATAATGACTGGTTTTTAATTGTTAAAGTGAAAGAAAGCCAAAAGACTTAATCTGTTAATGCAATGCATTTCAATTCGACTGCGATAGGAGTTGGCAATGCATTTACCTCTACAGTAGTTCTGCATGGTTGAATATCTTTGAAATATTCGGCATATATTTTATTGAAGGTAGCGAAATCCTCTTTCATATTAGTCAAGAAAATTTGTACATCAACCAGATTATCCCAGCTACTGCCACAGTCTTCCAATATCATGCGAACATTTTCAAAAACAGCACGACATTGCTCCTCAATGTTATAGCTCTCAATGTATCCCTGTTTGTCCAGTATAACTCCCGGAATTTCCTTAGAATCTTTTTTACGGGGCCCAACCCCTGACAAGAATAATAAGTTACCTGCTTTTCGTGCATGTGGGTATAAGCCTACAGGCAAAGGTGCTCTATCTGAATTTCTGATGTTTTCTTCCATTATTCTACAGTTTTTGGTAATTGTTTTTTTACTCGTTTCGCTTGATTGATATGGCGCTTGGTATGACGCATCATAATATATAACTGCTCTCCCACATTAAATTTTAATAATTTACTCAAAGGACTATAAGTATTTATATGCTGGTGGTCATAAGCACAAGCTGTTCGGGCAATGCTCATAATTTCTTCCTGCAATTTTAAAAATTCTTTTACAGTTTCCTTACCGCTTTCTATCTTATTTTCTTTATAGGGCTTAAAAATCTTAGGTGCAGGAACTTTCCATTTATATTTTGGGTCAACTGCATATAGAAATAATTTACCTGTTATAGAAAAGCTGATGGGGTATTCAATAGTTTTGACTTCTGCTTTTTGTAGTCGCTTTTCAATGTCTTTTATATAGGTTGAATTAGCTATAATGATATGTTGCAAACATTCCGCAATTGACCATTTATCAGGCGCTGGCTTCCACACTAAGTCCTCTTCATTCAAATTTTGGAACTCGTGAATTGAGGTTTCTTCTATTTCCTTTAAGTCTTGAATTACATCTTTTAGCCAAATCATATTTTCTTATCGAAATTGGAGGAGAAAGGTTAAGGGAATTTGGTTTTTGTTCTCTTTATAATTTTTGCACATAAAATTAAAAATTGAGCAGTAAACTAAACGATATTTTTGATTTCCAATCTAATGAATTCGAAATCTGTAATAACCATCAAGCCAATAAAATTCCAACCTAAATAATATTCTGTTTCATTTCAAATTAGAATATTTTCCAAAGCTATTGAAAGTTATTATTTAGGTTTCCCATAATTAGTTTAATAAGTATAAATAAATTTCTTCCTTGGAAGTAGGGACTATATTTCCACGCCTTCCTAAAGTATCCAATAAGAAAATACATCAAATCTGTGGTGAATTAGGTTATACTTATCATAAAAATATGAATGCACAAACGGAAGAGGAAGATTTCAGTTCATAGCATTACCTTAAAGATAAGAGGTAGGACGGGTTCTACTGTTTGTGCGATGGCTGTTTATGAATAAGTAAATACCTTCTCAAAAAATTGATGATAGATATATAAAATATTAATTTAAGCTTTTCTAAAAATATTTAAATATGAAATACTTCTACATCTGCATAATACTTTTAACAGCTTTATCTTGCAACCAATCGACAGAAATCAACATCCCCCAATATTATGAATTAGTAAAAGATGCTGAGATGAAGATTGTAAGTGAAGAATTTAAAGAAGCAGTCAATCTCTACCAAAAAGCATTTCCCTTGATCAAAAAACCCTTTGGAAAGGATGTGTTCAATGCTGCGCTATCAAGTCAATTAGCTAATATGCATGAAGAGAGAGATAAGTATCTACAAATCATTATTAACAATTCTGAAAATGCTGAAAAGACTAAATCAGTTTTTGTTGGATCTTACTTAAATGAAAAAGAGTGGAATAGTCTTATTGAGCAAAAAGTCATAGACTATGATCCTGTAAAAAGAACTGAATTCGAGGGAATATTGAAAAAAGACCAATTACACAGACCCCATTATGACGAGTTCGATTCAATTATTGAAGTAAACGAGAAATCTAATATGCAGCAGATCATCAGTTACTCTGAGGCCTACGGTTTTCCTTCACAGATAAAACTCGGCTATCCTGAGGATTTGGTTTCTCAAGGTCATCATATTGTTTTACTTCATGTTGCTAGACGAAGAGCTGAAGACAAGAGTGTAATGAACCTTAAAAATATGATGAAAAGCGCTTTAGATGCTGGAAGGCTGGATCCTGAAGTAGCTCTTACATACCTTTATTACCAAAAAGATGAAAGTGACAGTGCGAAATTCTTACCATTAAGCCAGTATTGGGTATTCAAGCATGATGGTCTGTCCGATAGCATTAACTCCATAGTGAGGAGAGACTCAGGCAATCCAGCAGAAGTAAAGGCTCACAATGAATTCAGGGAAAAATGGTATGCTACTACTTTAAATGAACGAAAAGAAAAATTTCATTTTAAAAAGAACACAGGACTTCCCTTTATTTTCTCAAGCATAACTCAAAACATGAACACAATAGACTTTTCTGTTCTTATTCCTGAGGATGAAATAGATGAAGAATACAGATACATTACCAAGGGTATGGAAGCAATTTAAATAAAAGAAAAAAGCGATGACCTCTCAACCATCGCTTTCTCTTTTTTAGCTATTCATGATATCTTCAATCTCATCTACTTCAATCGGGATATTGCCCATCATATCATGATGACCATCTTTAGTGATGACTACATCATTTTCCAGACGTATACCTAAACCTTCATTTTGAATATAGATTCCTGGCTCGATAGTAAATACCATGCCCGGCTCAAATTTTCTGTAGATATTTCCAACATCGTGTACATCTAATCCGATGTGGTGAGAAGTTCCGTGCATGAAATATTTTTTATAGGCAGGATTAGCCGGATCTTGATTTTTAATGTCGGTTTTGTCTAATAAACCTAAGCCTAACAACTCACTTTCCATCAATTTACCCACTTCTTTGTGATATTCAGGAATTCTGTTTCCAGGAGTTAATATCTTATAGCATTCCTTCATTACGCGTAGGACAGCATTATAAACATCTTTCTGACGCTGAGTGTATCTTCCGTTTACCGGAATTGCACGAGTCATATCGGCATTGTAATTACCATACTCAGCTCCTACATCCATCAATAACAACTCTCCATCCTTGCAAACATCCTTATTTTCTATGTAATGCAAAACACAGGCATTTGCACCAGAAGCCACTATTGGTGTATAAGCAAAACCTTTAGAACCTTGTCTGGTAAATTCATGTAAAACTTCGGCTTCTATTTCATATTCTTTAACACCGGGCTTTACAAATTTCAGTGTTCTTCTGAAGGCATCTTCAGTAATTTTGCAAGCCTTTTCCATTTGGGCGATTTCCTGAGGATCTTTTATCGCTCTCAAATCATACAAAATTGGTGCAGATTTTCTGTATTGATGTGCAGGATATCTTTCTTGTAACCATTTAATGAAACGCATATCTCTGGTTTCAACTGGAGTAGCATTTCTGATATGTTCATTGGTATTAATGAAAACTTGCTCAGCCTCCGCCATCAAGGTATTAAATACTGTTTCAAATTGTGACAACCACATTACAGTAGGGATCCCGGAAGCGTCAGTAGCCTCCTCTTTGGTGTATTTATGTCCTTCCCAAACGGCTATATGCTCGTTGGTTTCTGTTACAAATAAAATTTCCCTCCAACTGTCATTATCAAAATCAGGGAATAAAACCAAAATGCTTTCCTCTTGATCTATTCCAGTCAGATAAAATAAATCGCTATTTTGCCAGAAGGTCATGGTACCGTCTGCATTCATAGGCATTACATCATTGGAATTAAAAACTGCCAATGATTTAGCAGGTAATTGCTTGATGAAGTTCTTCCTATTCTTAATGTACAATGACTTGTCTAGTGGATTATATCTCATAAATGTATTCTTTTAGATGATAAATTGTGTTTATTCGCGTTACCTAATAAATTGAGCAAAAATAAAATCTACTCACGTGCGAAATTCGATTATTCTTAAAACTGGCTTAAATATACTATTTCTAATACTATTTTCATGTGCCTGTTTCGGTCAAAATAATTATTGGGTACAATTTTCTGATGAGTGGTGCCAATCATTGGACAATAGTAAGTGTGAATTGCCGGAAGAGTGGAATATTTTTATTGATTCAAATGAAAATGTAAAAATAAACTACCGTTCCAAATGGTTCAATATGATGAGTGTTAGCCTTCCTGAGGCAGTTTTAGAAACTGCTAAATCTTTAGCCTCAACATCATCTATAAAAGCTGTAAGAACATTAAAACCTATGGCGGCTGGTCTTAATTCAGAAAAAGAATATGCTTTTGCACTGGAACAAATTAAGGCCTCTTATTTAATCGACAGCATGAATTTGAGTGGTAAAGGAGTGAAAATAGGAGTTATTGACGGTGGATTTATGAAAGCAGATAAAGATCCGGCTCTGGAGAAAATGGTAGAAAACGGACAATTAATTTATTTCAAAGATTATATATTAAATGGTAATGATGATCCTTTTTACGGAAGGAGGATCGCTCATGATGATCACGGGACTGGTGTTTTAAAAATGATTGCTGGTTTTGACCCTGGAATTAAAATCCAATACGGAATGGCAACAGAAGCTAATTATTATCTGGCAAGGACAGATCATGGAATAAGGGAAAACAGGCTGGAAGAAGATTATTGGCTTATGGCTGTTGAACTTTTTTATGAAAAAGGTATAAGGCTTATTAATTCATCTTTAGGGTATACTGATGGGTTTGATAAAAAGAGAGATAACCATAAAGTAAAAGAAGTAGATGGAAAAACTACATTGATCACGCTCGCGGCACAAAAAGCTGCAGAAAAAGGCATGCTGTTAGTTATTTCTGCAGGAAATGATGGCTCCAATAAAAAGTGGCCCACTTTATCATTACCTGCTGATGCCAAAGATGCACTAACAGTTGGAGCTGCAGTTTTTGATGATTGGACAAAAATATATTATAGTTCCACAGGTCCTGAAAAAATTGAATATGTAAAACCTGATATTGTATGTTTTGCTTCCAACGGTACCTCTTTTTCTGCACCAGTAATTACCGGATTGGCGGCATGTATTTGGCAGTATGACAGCACTTTAAGCAATTATGAGGTAATGGATATCATCAAACAATCAGGACATTTAGCTGAGGTACCAAATAATTATATGGGGTACGGAGTGCCAGACGGCAAAAATATCAGATCAATTTTAAGAGGTGACTCAACAGTCAATAGAATCATAAGAAAGCAGCAAAAAGGAAATAGTTTTCAATTGGCATTGGATAAAAGCATCTCAGAATTGGTAGTTTTTCACAAAAAAGACGATCGAAACGTTCTTTTACAAGAAACTATTGACCTCCCTGAAGATAAAAACAGCTTATCTGTTGAAAGAAAAGAAAAAGCTGCCTTTAGTACTATTGTAAGCAGAAATCAATTATTAATTGAAGTAGAGTGGGTGGATTAAATATTTCTATTTACGATAACAACATCCCACCAATGAAATTTTAAAGTGTATAAACTTTTTTGATCTCCCCTGCAATGGTAGTTGAGGTAAATTGCGAAAGATGGTTTTCAACTCCTTTCATTATCTCATCTCCTATCCCGTTTTCAGTAGCTAATTTTAGCATTTGCCCCGCCATCTCCTCATTGTTTTTAGGATCTGCATATAAGGCATGCTTCCCTCCTGCTTCCATTAAGCTTGAGCCTTTGCCCGCCACCACGGGAGTGCGCATCATGAGTGATTCAAGTACTGGAATTCCAAAACCTTCGAAGGTAGACGGATATACAGAAGCCAAAGCTCCTTTATATAAAAAAGGCAAATTATTAAACGGAACTTTATTCAAAATACGCACACTACCCCCTAAATTTAATTCTTCAATTGTTTTTTCAACCTGGTTCTGGTAATCCGTTTTTTTTCCGACAATCAATAAAAGTAAATCATCTTTCACCTGATCAAGCACCAATTTAAATGCTCTTACTAAACTTTCTGCATTTTTCCTTTCCTCAATCGAGCCTACATATAAAAAATAAGGTTGCATCAGCTGGTATTGTTCAATCATATATATCATACGATTTGGCTTAATTTCCTGCTGATAAATAGGGTGAACTCCCTGGTATACCACATGGATTTTTTGCGGATCAGTTCCGAAAAATTCTATAATATCTTTTTTAGTCTGTTCACTTACAGCGATAATCTGATCAGCTTTTTCACAGGCTGATTTAAACTTCTTTTTATAAATCTGCCTGTCCATCCAAGGATAAAACTCGGGGTAACGAAGAAAAATCAAATCATGAATGGTCACAATTTTCTTTATCTTTTTATTCAAGCCTGACGGCAATTCATTGCTGAGACCATGAAAAACATCATAATTTTTAGCGGAAGCAATTTTCCCTGTTTGTCGTGATCTCCACGCACTTTGCATTAGAGAGCTTTTATATAAGCCTCTAGGTGATTGCACCTGATCTTTTTTTCTTTTATAAAAAGCAGCTGCTTCGGCATGATCTGCCACTTTAGGGGTGAACAATAAATGTTCATCTTCAGGAAAATTTTCAGCTAATGCATCAATAACAAACCGACTGTAGTTTCCCAGTCCGGT
>JBEPWY010000141.1:0-8536 GCA_041642185.1 Marivirga sp. | reverse complement strand
TGAATAAAAATCAGGCAAAATTGCCATCTCTAGTTTTATGATTTGTAACTTTGCTTTAATTTATAACCAATAGCTACAAAAGCTGTTCACCTGGCCCGAAAAATCCACCTGGATTTTTCTGTCGAATTACAGACGATTTAGTACTGAAGTTACATTCAGCACTTAAAATCAACATCCGAGCAAGATTAACTTGAATAAAGCTCTTTTAATCCTAATACGATAACAGGGGGCTTTAAAATCATATATTTCAGGAATAGTTCGGATTAAAATGCAAGTAATTAAAGAATGTTAAGAGAAGAGCAAATGAAGGAAGATAACAATAACATTTATGAGTCACTTAAAACCATGTATTATTCCGGCAAAGTAAAGCCTTCGTTCAATAAAATCAAAGCTGAATTAAAAAGTGACCCTGAAAATCAGGAGCTATCTCTTCTGGCATGTAAATGTCTGGAAAGAATGAAAGATTTTGATACGCTATTAATTTATGCCAATGCCGTTATTAAATTAGCGCCTAAAAATGGCCAGGGGTATTATTATAAAGGAGTAGCCTTGCAGCATGTGAAGGGAAAAGAACAGGAAGCACTCAAAAACTTTAATGAGGCGATAAAGTTGGATCCGGAAAACACTCTCTTTCTTAAAAGTAAAGCCAGCACCCATCTTTTGCTCTTCAAGGATTTTGATTTGCCTATCAGTTTTGCCGACAAGCATAGGATAAAAGCTGAAGAGAGCTTATTGAAAGTAATGGCACTGGTAGAGCCGAATGAAAATGCTCATTATCAGGAGTTTTTAACATTAGCAGAAGTTAAAATGATGTTGGACAAAACACTGGAAGCCAAAATGTTTTATCTTAAAGCTGTAAATTCCTATGAGAAAGCAGATGAATCGGAACAAGATAAAAACATCTATAAAGACATTATAAAAGGACAAAAAGCTTCCATCAGGCTGCTAGAAAAATTTACTGAATGAATATTTTTAAAGAGTGAGATCCTTATGATATGAGGCGTCTTAATTTGCAACAAATAAAAAAGGCTTTTGAATTCCAAAAGCCTTTTTTCATTTATACTTATTATATGCAGAGAATTCTATACTATCTCTCCTGTGAGTGCATTAACCTCTACTGTAAATTCTTCCTGATTACTGTTCAAAATCTCAAACGTATAAAGCCATACATCAGGTGAATCTTCTTTCAAACTCCATCTTAAAACTTCTCCTGGCTGTGCATTTAAAGCGGCATTTTTTGCTGTTGAAAATTTAATTAAGCCCATTCCCGGATTTACTTCGTAATCAAAAGGTCCACTGTCCCCTTCAATTCCCTTCAGCTCTCCGTTTAACTCAAAATATTCAAACTCTATAATTGCCCCGGAAGTGGTTTCCACTTCCACTTCAAAATACTTTTCTCCCTCAGCGTTTGTATTAGTGGAGGATGAAATTATTGTACCAGAGGTCATTTCCAAAGCCTTACTAATTGCATCTTGCTGGGTAATGGGTACAATTTCAGGCTCGTCATCATTGTTACAGGAAATAAAAAATCCTGCAAACAAAAGTGCTATAAAATAAACAGATACTTTTTTCATAATTAAAAATTTAAAGGTTTAAATATTCTTTTAACATAATTTCCTGTATTGCATTACCCTTAAGCATAGTGTCAATATCTTTTAAAACATATAAGTGACTGAGAAATCCAGAAAATGCATTTTAAAGTCATTTAAAGGATATGCAGGTACTTCTTGTTCTGCATCTAATTTCCCCTGTGCGCCAAAAACCTCGTTGTTTTTAAAAGTATTATTGTCAACTGCTACCCTACTGCCAAAACTATTCATTTCCGATTTGTTAAGGGGTAAATGGTAAGTCAATTGCAAGGCTATTTTATTACCGGCCAATTCCACAGATTTTGCCACTCCTAACAGAAAACTATACCTTGTTGTCTTAAACACGTCCAAATCTGCGGTAACAGCTTCAGCATCTGGTTGAGAAGCTATCATGTTACCATTCTCAAATTCCTTTACTACTTCCGATTCTGTCGATTCCATTTCAGGTGTGGTTAAAAAACTTGCTTCAAGTCCGGCTAACAGGACAGGTTTATCCAATCCAAAGGAATAATGAACAGTAATGGGGATTGAAAGACGTGAAGAAGAAATTTTGGCTTCTGAATCAATTGCTTCAGTCTCTCCATTTCCTCCAAGGTCCCTATTATCTTCTAAATAGCTAATATTGATGTTAGATTGTTGATAGTTGAAAGATAACTCGCCTTGCAATGACAATCTTTCTGTCAGTGCAAAATTTGCAACTCCTCCAATACCGATCATGACACCAGGCCTGTAGTTGACATCCCACTCCTTTATATCAACATCTCTATCCCTCTGCAATTCCAGATTGCTTTTCAAATCACCTGAGCTGATCCAGGAAGATCCCAGATTGGCCTTTACTCCAAATTTCACTTGCCCAAAAGCGGTGCCTGAAATCATTAAAAAGGCTACCAGGACAAAAGATGTTTTTATAATTTTCATTACATATATTTTTTAAAAAATAAAAGGCGGTGATTACTAATTACCGCCTTTTATTTAATTTTATAATACTTTTCTTAAAAGAAATTACATTTCAATCTCCACGTCAGTAGCAAGATCTAAACCATCTGCTGCTATTTCGTAAATGTTGGTGTTTACAGTTTCGCTGATAACAATCGTCCCTGTTTCATCTCTATTCGCTGCAGCAAGTTGCTCTGCAGTTACGGTAGCAAACCACGCATGTGGATCAAGGGTAACTTCTGCCAATGCATTAGTACCGTCAGCCAAAACAACTGCGCCTTCTTTTTCCACTTCGAAAGTTTCTCCCGAATTAAACTCAAAACGAACAGGATGTGACTCTCCATTATAAGTAAACAAACCAGTTAGAACTACACCAGGTTCGTCCGCATCATCATAAAGTTCAATTTCTATTTCTACTTCCTCGTAAGTTCCGGCAGGAATTGTGATTCCGCTAATATCCGGAGTAGTAATACCTGTTGCAAAATCAATTACAGTTTTCTGCTCAAGCTCAAATTCTATTTCTAATGAATCGCTATCTGCTTCAGCTTCAAACCCAACTTCACTAAGTGTTATAAAACCATCTGTAAAAACCAAGCCGTTTGTTAACGCTCTTTGAGCCGTTCCACTTGCGGTGGTCACTGTATTAAAATCCAGATTTAATCTTGCTCCATTTGTTTCGTCTTCGCTACAAGCAAACATACCGAATGCTAAAGCAACTATCATTAAGGATTTCATTTTCATGTTTTTCATAATCATTTTTATTTATTTGGTCTAATGACTGATAATAACATAAAACAGTTGGAACATATTTTTTATTAAATTTATGAAGCCCTAATTTTATATGTAAGAATAGCGAAATAAATGTGGGAAAATATAGCTTTATACAAAAATGGGTTTTGCTAATATTTTATCTGCTATATAAATTCAATCATACTTCTATATTGAAATTGAGGCTTAAAGGATTGTATAGAGTAGTTAATAAGTTATCAATTACTTAATGTAATAAAAGATGATAACCTTAGTCGATTTATCATTTAAAAAAATTAACCTGATATTGAAAATAATCAAAATCATGGTGTTTAAAAAAGAATTTATTGACCATAATAATTCACAACATAGTACATATCGGTAAATTATAAATAAACTGATAAAATAAAGGAATGTAAAGGAGACATTTCCCCTTCATGCCCTTTAACTTTTGCTAAAAGTAATGGCTAACCTAAATTACAAATAGTTTCATCTTATTATGAGTTGAAATTTCCTATTTTTAAGCAGATACCGTCAATTAACCACAGACTGTAAATTTAATAGAAAAAAAACAGAGCCAGAAGTATTTAGATCTGCCTGTAGGTCAGATTTTTGGCGGGGCTCTATATAATTAACAATCTCTAACACAGCCGCAGATGACCAATTGATTTCTGTTTTTCCCCTCAAGCTTAATTGACAGACATCCTTATTTTAAAGTAATCTCCAGCTAAAAGTGATTTTACTTACATGATAAAAGTCATAAAATCTAAAAAAACTTACTTTCCTTTTTTTTTAAAATAGGGTTTAATTATTAAAACCTCTGCATATATTAAAGTGAATAAAAACTATTGTTGTAACTTCGTGTATGGTTGAAAAAAGTTATCTGGTGCGTGAAGCAAGATCAATAAGGAGGTTTGGTAAAATTATATGATGCTTTACATCAAATTCATGGTTAGTTTACGATGTAAAATGACTGTGAAGGAGGAGCTACTGAATCTGGGGTTGAAATATGTAGCTCTGGATTTGGGTGCAGTGGAAGTATTGGAAGATATTTCCAAGAAACAGCATGCTCAGCTCAAATGTAATTTATTAAAATCTGGTCTGGAACTGCTCGATGATAAGAAAAGTATTTTGATAGATAGGATCAAAAATGTAATTATTGAAATGATTCATTATTCCGATGAACTGCCCAGAGTTAATTATTCCGACTATATCAGTAAAAAACTAGACTACGATTATACCTACCTTTCAAATATCTTCTCTGAGGTTAAAGGTACCACTATCCAGAATTACATTATTCTTCATAAAATTGAGAAGGTAAAAGAATTGCTTTTATACAATGAGCTAAACCTTACTGAAATTGCATTTCAACTTCATTACAGTAGTGTTGCGCACCTCTCTAATCAGTTTAAGAAAGTGACAGGGTTATCTCCTTCCTTCTATAAAAGGCTCAAGGAAAAGCGAATGAGCAATTTAGAAAACCTCTGACACATATATAAAACAATTTGAATTTTAGCTTTCATTAGCAATAAAACAACAAAAACCTATTTAAAGCTATTAGAGAGCATATATTCTATCTTTTAAATTGATAAATCAGTCATTTATATAACATTATTTTTTTAGTCTGTAATTTCTTTAGTCTCTAATCAACCCATCTTTGTGAGATAATTACACTTTTTAAACAACAAAAAATATGAAGTTTCAAAATATAATAATGGCAATGATGTTGCTACCTCTTTTAATTTTCACCAATTGTAACAGTGACGATGAGAATGGGCCAGATGCTGATAATACTCTGGTAACTTCCAGCACACCCGCACAGGATGCTGAAGAAGTAAATGTAAACACTACTATAGAATTCACTTTCAGCCAGGACATGGATGCATCTACAATTAATGTAAGCAGTATTACATTATTGGCAGGAACAATCCCTATTACAGGAGATGTTTCTTATGAAAGCAAAGTAGCTACCTTCACTCCTACTTCTGATTTGGCATTCAGCACAAAGTATACCGCTATTGTTTCTACTCTAGCAACAAGTGCTTCAGGAAATGTATTGGATACAGCCTATACATTAAGCTTTACAACTGCTGCTGTAGTAGATGAGTTAGCTCCATTTATTAATAGTACCGATCCAATTGATAATGAAATGGGAGTATTCCGTAATAAAACGGTATCAATATTATTTAACGAACCAATGGATCCGGCCACCATTAATGAAAATACATTTATGGTGAATAAAGGAACTACTGATGTTGCAGGTGAAATCAAATATGAAGGAACCACAGCAATATTTACTCCAGCAGCTCATTTTGAGTCTAATACCATCTATACTGTAACTCTTACAACAGGAGCGAAAGATTTAGCTGGTAATACAGTAGCAGAAAGCAGCACTTGGGTTTTTACCACAAGTGAAACATCTGCAGTTTTATCTGTAGTAGATTTAGGTACAGCAGCTAATTATGTGATATTAGCTAAAACAGCTATTAATAATAGTTCTACTTCAGCAATCACAGGTGATTTAGGTTTAAGCCCTGCGGCTACTTCATATATCACAGGTTTAGCACTAACTGATTTTACAGGTTATGCCACTTCAGCACAAGTTACAGGTAAAGTATATGCTTCTGATATGGCAGCACCAACACCAGTTAACCTTACAACTGCTGTAGAAAATATGATCACTGCTTATAATGACGCGGCTGGAAGACCTACACCGGACTTTTTAGAACTTGCTACAGGAAGTATTGGAGGATTAACGCTTACCAAAGGTTTATATAAATGGACCAACTCAGTTAATATAGCTACTGATATAACAATATCAGGAACTGCTGATGACGTTTGGATTTTCCAAATTGCTGGTGACCTTAGCCAAAGTACTGATGTTAATATCATATTAAGTGGTGGTGCTCAAGCTAGCAACATTTTCTGGCAAGTGGCCGGGGAGGCAACATTAGGTGCTACTTCGCATTTTGAAGGAAACATCCTTAGTATGACAGGCATTACTTATTTAACAGGTGCCAGCATGAACGGACGTGCATTAGCTCAAACAGCTGTGATCCTTGATGCCAATACAATTACTAAATTATAATAAAACTTACATTACCAAAACATCAAAAGCCGCTCCAAAATTTGGAGCGGCTTTTTTTTTGTTAAGCTAATAATTAGAAATTTACTAACTACCCGCAATAAGTTCTTATTTGTACCAAGATCGTACACGTCCCTGTACACATTCGGACTTAGACTAATAACAAACAGCCTGCATTTGCTCAAAACCTCAGTGGTACCAATTTTGCGATTGGATTTGAATATTCTAATGGCCACAGCGTTTGTTAATTATGGAAAAAATCAAATATTTTTTTTGGTATTGCTCTGGAGCATCTATCGAATTATTAAAAAAATGCCCCACCGATTCAAATAAATATATCGGAATTGGGGCTACCATTTTTTTTACCGGTCTTTTCGCCTCCTTTGCAGCTGCTTATGCTTTTTACACTGTTTCCGACAATGTCATTATCTCGGTGGTACTGGCTTTAGTTTGGGGGTTAATGATATTCAACCTGGACCGTTACATAGTTTCAGGAATGCGGAAAAGAGACCGCAAAATGCAGGAGTTTAAAATCGCTCTTCCACGTATTTTACTGGCCGTAATGATCTCCATTGTTATTGCCAAGCCGCTGGAACTGAAAATATTTGAAAAAGAAATTAATGCAGAATTACGTGTTATGTCGCAAGAGGATTATCGCATACAGGAAAATGCAATAAGGAATCAGTATACATCTCCAAAACAGGGTTTACAATCTGAAATCGCTCTTTTAAAAGAAGAAATAATTCTTAAAGCAGCCAAAAGAGATGAGCTGGCACATATAGCACAACAAGAAGCAGATGGAACAGGCGGCACAGGGAAACGGAACCCCGGTCCGATCTATCAAATTAAAAAAGCCGATGCAGAAAAGGTGGAAGCAGAACTACAAGACTTGATGACTACCAACAATCAATTAATTGCTCAAAAACAGGAGGCATTAGCAGGTTTAGCATCAGAAGAAAAGCAGAAGACTATTGCTTTGGCAACTGCAGTCGTCGATGGTCCCGCAGCCCGCCTGGAAGCACTCAACAGGTTAAGCAATCAAAGTACAGCCATTTGGTATGCTAACCTCTTTATCCTGTTCCTTTTTATTGTGGTGGAAACATCTCCCATACTAGTTAAATTAATTTCTCATAAAGGACCTTATGACTATGAGCTGGAAACAGCGGAATATCGCTACGAAGCGAAATTTTACAAAGAAAAGGCTTTCCTTCACCATGAAATTAAAAAACAAAGTGAAAAATTATCTGCCAGGGAAAAGGATTTTGTAGAAGAGCAATTGAATATAAAGTTGGATCACTCATAATAGCAAAGAAAGCATATCTGGACACTGAAATTTCTGTAGATTTACAGTAATGGAACAGGAACCCGTACCTTTCAATGAGTTACTTTTATTGATTCTCTTTTTAGGATCAGTTACATTTTTTATAGGCATGCTTTTTCAGGTTTATATTTTGTACAGAAATAGAAAATCTATTTTGATAAGCATTACTGTGATTTTTATGACCAGAATTTTAACCGTAATAAGTGCTTATTTTATTTGGGCTTTCTGGTTTCTGCCGATAGACAATATGTTTATATTCTTGTTTTTACCTGCAGCCATAGCTGAACTTATTTTTAGTCCGTTAATTCTGAAAATGTTTGGCAACAAAATGCTCAAAATTGAAAATCCGGCCTAAAAAAAGGTCCGCCCCCTCTCCTTTTCAAAAAAAACAAACCACTAAACGATTTATTTGGTTAAAAAACACTCCTAAAACTCCCTGACGGGCCATTGGCGGGTTAATGGCGTGTGAAGTCCGTCCTGATTTTTGGAATATAATGGCTCTTAAGAGTAAATTTGTTGAGTAATAATCGTGAGAAAGCTTAATTAATTCGCTCACTGTTTAAACCAACTATAAATCTCAAAAGCTATGAATCAGCCAGAATTAGGAAGAAAAATATCAGAATTAAGAAAGACCAAGGGATTGACACAAGAAGAATTGGTGGACTCCTGCAATATAAGTGTGCGAACTCTCCAGAGAATTGAATCGGGGGAAGTAAGCCCAAGGAGCTATACCGTAAAAACAATTTTGGCGGCTTTAGACTATGATTTAGAGAAAATATCTGCATCGGATAAGCCTTCAACAGATCTTTCATCAGCCTCTGCTAATCCTTTACACCTTGCCTGGATTTTTGGTATAGC
>JBEPWY010000140.1:0-8536 GCA_041642185.1 Marivirga sp. | reverse complement strand
AGCCCCTATTTCAAATCTGATAAGTTTTACGATTCTCTTCAGAGCAAGGCAAATAATACTGCCATTACCAGAATGCTTTTTTCCCTGCTATTTAAAAGTTCGGCTGAAGATATTACTGATAAAAAACAAATTTCAAATGGAGAGGAGGCTTTTAAACCTTTCGAGGGAAAAATTATTGGAAATATTTTTGTAAAAAGTGTACCTACATTGGAAGGTTCAGTACAAGATACTACTCTAAAAGCCAAATCATGGTATGCAAGAGTTGCTAATAATATGCATGTGCCTACTAAAAAAGGGATAATCAGGCAAAACATTTTATTTGAAAGTGGTGAGGAGGTAGACCCTTTTCGTATGGCTGATAATGAACGGGTATTAAGACAATTCAGAACATTAAGGGATGCTAAAATTTATCTTCTTCCAAGGCTGGATAATCCTGGTATTGTGGATGTGCACGTGGTGACTCAGGATGTTATTTCTGTGGGGGCTTCGCTCAGTTATTCTTCTTTTAATAATTTTAATTTCGATATCTACGACAGAAATATTTTGGGTTATGCACGAGATTTTCAAGTCAGTTATTATTTTGACGAGTCCGAAAGTCAAAAGCACGGATATGGTTTTCAATACAGGGTGCCCAATTTCTGGGGTACATTCATACAAGGAAAGTTCATTTATGAAAATACCCACTTCAGAGAACAGTTGGGAATGGATTTATCGAGAGATTTTTTTACACCGGAAATTAAATATGGGGGTGGTGCAGTGCTTCGTAGGGTTTCTGAATATTATAGACCTGTATCCGAACCTGAGCTGAGAATGGATTATAAAAAAAATGAAGCCTCTTTATGGTTAGGAAGGTCTTACCAGCTGAAAAAAAGAACCAATTTTATTCTGCAGTCGCGGGTAAGTAGTGAAACTTTTGTAGAAAGACCAACTATTACGGAAGATAGCAACCGATATTTTATGAGCAGTAATATGTATTTTGCAAGTGCTGCATTAGTCACACGAACCTACTCCAAAAGTAAATTAATTAAAGGTTTTGGACGTACAGAGGATATTCCTAAGGGTAGACTGATTTCTCTAACCTACGCCTTCGATAATAATGAATTTTATAACCGTAATTACTGGCAGACAAGTGCTGGTTTTGCCGAATATTTTAATAATGTTGGTTACGCCAGTCTCCAAATGGCCATTGGTGCTTATAGATATAAAGATGGTTGGGAGGATGGAGTTTTTAATACCTCGTTTAATTATTTTAGCCCTTTAATTATTACGGGTAAGTCATTCATCAGGCAATTTATAAATATTGGCTACCTGAATGGAATTAACAGAAGGTCGGAAAATGCCCTTGTAGTTAACAATAAATACCAAAATGAAGGCGAAGTTAGGCCTTTGGGAGGAAAACGTGTTACTGTGTCTTCTGAATCAGTATACTTTACCACTTGGTATCTTTACGGGAGTAGATTTAGCTTTTATAATAGAAACAATTTCAATTGGTTGGGATACGATCAGCTTTTTAAAAGTAAAAATTTTTTCTCTTCCTTCGCATTAGGGGTTCGGATTTTGAATGAAAGTTTGGTTTTCCCTACCATAGAATTAAATTTTACTTATTACAAAAGTCCCGGAGGATTTCCAGATGGTAATCAGCTCCGCTTGTTCAATACTTATCCTACAAATTTTAATGAACTGCAAATTGGCCGTCCAGAGGTTTTGGGTTTTAATGATTATATGAATTAAATATGTTTATTAGGGTCTGTTTTGACAAAGCAGTCTCCTATAGGAGTTTTATTATCAAGTAGGCGTTAGGCGGTTAAAAAAGGCGATAAATTCGCAGCCTCCCCAGCATTTATGTCTTATCAAATGCATGTTATAACAAGTCTTAAACCCCTTCTAGCTTTACAAAAGCGCTTCACTGCTCTCAGTCAGAGGCTGACCAGCCATTGAGGGGATACTCCGAATTGATATTTTTTCAATTTACTTTGTTTCCATAGGGGTTAAACCGTAATAGAAATAATTACCGGGACATAATACGCTCCGTTAGGAGTGAAATACTTACAGATACAATAATTTGCCGCACCCTTCGGAGTTTGACTCTGCTATAGATCAGTTCTATTAGGATACAGCTCCCTTGGAGCTTCAAAATATTTACCAATAAAGCACCTATGCTCGGTTTTTAACAAATATATAATATCCATTTCCCAACACAGAAGGTGTTGAATAAAAATAACTATAGGTGCAATCTATGGTGCTTTAAACAGCTAAAAAACAACCCTGAATGGGTTGAACATGGTGAGGTTTATATTGATGATAAACCTGGTTTCGTGAGATACGAACCACGGCTTTGGCTTGTTGGCGTCAGACGGTTATATAAAATAATAAACTATCGTCATCAATTAGCAGCTCCCCGCCTGCGTTATCCACCAATGCATGTGAACGATTTTCTTCAGTGTTTTGCTCACAGAGCACTATTTATAAATAAAAAAGGCCCTGAAACATCAGAGCCTTTTTTAATAATTATGAAAAAGAGAGGTTTAACTACCTCACCATAATTCTAATATTTTCTTCAATACCATTATGTTGTACTTTCAATAAATACATACCTGATTTTAATGCCTGCTTTACTTCTAAATCTTTGCTAGGATCAAATCCTGAAAACTCCTGAATCATACCACCTTGCAAGTCATACAAAGCCAGGTGAGAGAGATTTTCTTTAAAAGCCTCAGGAACCCTGATTTTTATATTGGCAATACTTTCAATTGGATTAGGGTATACACTTAACTGCCCGTTAAATCCATTTTCAATGCTGATTACAGGAGAGTATTCGAATGTATCGTCAATATCTACTGCCTTTAATCTATAATAAATTTTGCCAAAAGAAGGATTATTATCTGTTAAAGCGTAAGCTACATCTGATAAGCTTTCGCCTAATCCCTGCACTATACCAATAAGTTCAAAGTTCTTTTGATCAAGAGAACGTTCCACTTCAAAGTGGGAGAAATTTTCTTCTTTGGCTGTTACCCAGTCTAAATAGATATTGTTATTATTTATTGATGCAGTAAAGGATTTGAGGGTTATGGGTAAACTGCCATTTCCTCCACTATTAATAAAATCAATTAAAAAAGGATCTTCATTTTCGTTAAATTCAACTTCAGATTGTGTGTCAGTGATTGCATCATCATTACCAATTGTAACCCCAAACACATATAAATCTCCATCGGTTCCTGTATAGTCCGACTGTTTATTACCTCCTTCAAATGTCATATCTCCGGTAACTATAAATTTACCCCCATTGTCTACAACTATTTTGTTGTCTGACAAAAAGTCGCCGAATACAATTAACAAAGATTCACTCCCAATAATTAAATTATGAGCCTTATTTTCAAAAGTAACATTACCATATACTACTAAAGTATCTCTAATGATAAAATCAGGTTGTGTAGCACCTCCTGTGCCCATGAAAGTTAGGCTCTGATTTAATTCATAAGTGCCAACAGTTGTATAGCCAAATAGATCAAACTGTGTTTTTTCAGCATTATCGTCAGCAATTATGTATCCTGGGCTAGCCCCTGTAGCCCATGTATTATTGTTATTCCACTGCCCTTCAAAATTATTCTTGGTAGAGAATTGAGCAGTACACAATAGACTATTAAATAAATAAATCGAAAACAAAAGTATAATCTTTTTCATACCACAAATATACGTGATTCACTTAGTAACCGGTTTAAAATTTATTTAAGAAATTTAGCTTTTCTTACATAAGGGTAGCACTTTACGATGACTGGGCCTTTTATAAGTGCTTAAGCCATTACGTCTTAGATTAACCTCTGTTTTCTTTCGATAAGGTACCCAAATATAATTTGGCACCGTATTCAATTATGTGAATAAGCGAGATTCCTTTTTGTACTTGGGTTGGCATACGCTATATTTGCCTTCTAATAGAAACGAATATTCATCTATGGTAGATTTTAACAACCTACAATTAAACCATGATAATGGCATTTTGACCATTACCATTAATAGAGCCGAGAAACTTAATGCCTTAAATCTGGCCACTATCGATGAATTGCGTGAAGCTTTTCAAGAGGTATACGATAATGACGAGATTAAATCTGTTATTATAACAGGGCAGGGAGAGAAAGCTTTTGTAGCAGGCGCAGACATATCTGAAATTGCCGAGCTTAATGAAATGAACGGCAGAAAATTTGCCGAAAGCGGTCAGGAAGTATTCGCTATGATCGAAAAATGCCATAAGCCTGTCATCGCAGCAGTCAACGGCTTTGCCCTTGGTGGCGGATGTGAGCTGGCTATGGCTTGTCATATCCGTATAGCTACTTCAAACGCTAAATTTGGACAGCCGGAAGTAAACTTAGGTATTATACCAGGTTATGGAGGAACACAAAGATTGACACAACTAATAGGTAAAGCCAAAGCGCTGGAGCTTATGATGACTGCCGATTTTATTTCAGCAGAAGAAGCCAATACTTTAGGCCTGGTGAACCATTTAGCAGAAAATCATGAAGATTTAATGACTAAAGCCCGAGGGATTTTGCAGAAAATTAATAGCAAAGCACCTTTGGCCATTGGCATGGTGATAGAAAGTGTTAACGCTTTCTATGCTGACGGAGAAAATGGTTATCAGACAGAAGCCAATAGCTTTGCTTCATGTTGCAAATCGGAAGATTTTAAAGAAGGAACAAAAGCCTTTTTAGAAAAAAGAGCAGCGGAATTTAAAGGCGAGTAATTATATTGCTGCATTTAAATATATGCCGATCTAAATAACATCAATAAAACAATTTGTGCTTCAGAGGCTAATCCCCTGAAGCACTTTTTTTATGAACCCACTTAAAAAACTAGCAGGAGAAGCCGGATTATACGGATTGCCCAGCATCCTTGGCAGGTTGTTGAATTATTTGCTGGTTCCCCTGCATACTGGAGTTTATTTCCCCGCCCAGTTTGGTGATATAGCTAAAATATATGCCTATATGGCTTTCCTGAATATAGTGTATACCTATGGTATGGAAACCGCGTACTTTCGATTTACAGCCAGAGATAAATCAGAGACCCATTATAACATCACTTTTACAGCAGTATTTTATACTTCCTTATTCTTTAGTGTAATCGTATTTTTCTCTGCCGGCCAAATAGTACAATTATTGAATATTTCCGTAGAACCTTACATTGTACAGTACCTTGCGGCCATACTTTTTATAGATGCAATAGTGGCAATTCCGCTGGCAAAATTGCGCCTGGCTTCCAAAGCAAAGAAATTTGCATTCACCAGAATGAGCAGCATTGTGCTGAATATATTTTTCAACCTCTTGTTTTTATGGTTTTTGCCCTTACTGGCAGAAAATGGTTTAGTGAACTGGACTTCGGAGCAGCCATTCAATATTTCTTATGTGTTTTTGTCCAATCTATTGGCTAATTTTTCTATGGTGATAATATTATATAAAGAACTATGGCAGGCTAAACTGATGTGGAGCTGGGAAAAATTAAGGCCTATCCTAATTTATGCTTTCCCCATATTTCTGATGGGAATGGCAGGAATAGCCGTAGAGCAATTAGATAAAATTATTTTTGAAGATTTACTTCCGGCCGGTTTTTATGATGATAAAACAGCTAAGGAAGCTTTAGGTATTTACAGTGCTACTTTTAAGCTCAGTATTTTTATGGCACTGGCCATACAGGCCTTCCGTTATGCGGGCGAACCATTTTTCTTTAGCAGGGCCGATGATAAAGATGCCCCTGAACTATTTGCTAAAATTCTGTATTATTTTACCGGGCTTTCGTTAGTGATTTGGGTGGGGGTAAGTTTAAATGCGGAACTGATCGGAAGGATATTCCTTACCAGCGCTGCCTTTAGGGAAGCTTTGTTTTTAGTTCCTATTTTATTGCTGGGAAAGTTGTTCTTTGGAATGTATGTAAATATGAGTATCTGGTTTAAACTGACAGATAAAACCTATTATGGTATATATATAAGCCTGGCAGGTGCCGCCGTTACTATTATTGGAAATGTGTTATTAGTCCCCGTTTTGGGTTACACAGGTTCTGCTTTGGCAGGAGTCTCTGCTTATTTTGTAATGTTGGTTTACTGTTATTTTAGCGGGAAAAAGCATTTTCACATACCTTATCCTATGTTTAAAATCATAAGAAATATTGTAATAACAGGGATTTTCATAGGTTTGTACTATCTTATTAAGCCTGAAATACTATGGTTGAACTATACTTTAGGAATTGTATTAAGTCTGCTGTTTATAGGGGCATTATATTTGTATGAAAGAAAGAGCATTTTTTCCGATAAATTATAAATCATACTTTTGAAGTATTAAATAAAAATAATGGAAGTAAGAGTAATCAATAAATCACAACACGAGTTACCGGCTTATCAAACTATCAGTGCAGCCGGACTTGATTTAAGAGCTAATTTAGAAGAACCAGTTGTATTAAGATCAATGGAACGCCTATTGTTGCCAACAGGTTTATTTATGGAGTTGCCAATAGGTTATGAAGCACAGATCCGCCCAAGAAGTGGTTTGGCCTTTAAGCATGGCGTTACTGTTTTGAATAGCCCTGGTACGATAGATGCCGATTACCGCGGTGAAATAAAAGTTTTATTGGTGAACTTATCAGAGGAAGCCTTTACAATCGAAAATGGTGAAAGAGTGGCTCAGATGATTGTCTCAAGGCATGAACAAATTCAGTGGAAAGCAGTAGAAGTACTGGAAGAGTCTGAAAGAAATGCCGGAGGATTTGGTAGTACAGGAAAATCATAACCAAGGAAAGGCTGTTATTAATAATCAGCCATTGCTAAATTCTTCCTTTTATAAAATAAATATTGTTAAGAGAAAAAGACAGCGGAATAAATTATTAAGTCTGCCATCTTAAATCTTATATCTAAAAATCTTATTTATGAATATTATTATTCCAATGGCCGGAATGGGTAAACGCCTGAGGCCGCATACATTAACTATTCCTAAACCTTTAATTCCTATTGCAGGCAAACCCATTGTACAGCGCCTGGTAGAAGATATAGCCAAAGTTTGTGAAAGTAAGGTCGATAAAATCGGCTTTATTATAAAATCCACCTTTGGTAAGGAAATAGAAGAAAAACTTTTGGCAATTGCCGAATCAGTAGGGGCAAAGGGCTCCATTCATTATCAGGAGGAAGCACTCGGTACTGCGCATGCAATTATGTGTGCTAAAGATTTGTTAGAGGGAAATACGGTGGTAGCTTTTGCAGATACCTTATTTAAAGCTGATTTTAAGCTGAATACCGAGGAAGAAGGCATTATCTGGACTCAAAAAGTGGAAGATCCTTCCGCATTTGGTGTGGTAAAGGTTAATGATCAAAATTTAATTACCGATTTTATTGAGAAACCTCAAACACCGGTTTCTAATTTAGCTATTATCGGAATTTATTATTTTAAAAAAGGCGAAGATTTGAAGTTGGAACTTCAATATTTGTTGGACAATGAAATCAAAGATGCCGGTGGAGAATTCCAGATTACAGTGGCGCTTGAAAACATGAAAGAGAAGGGCGTGAAACTGAAGCCTGGAACAGTAACAGAATGGTTGGATTGCGGTAATAAAGACGCAACAGTTTATACCAATCAAAGGTATTTAGAGTTTATAAAGGGAGAAGAATTAATTGCAGGCTCTGCACAAACGGAGAATAGTGTAATTATACCTCCTGTTTATTTGGGAAATAATGTAATGATAAAAAACTCTGTTATAGGCCCACATGTTTCTATTGGTGATGGCACCATTGTTTCTGATAGTAGAATTGAGAATTCTATCATCCAGACTAATTCTGTAATAAAGCAGGTTCAAATTAAAAATAGTATGCTGGGAAATTATGTTGTTTATAAAGGAGCTCCAAAAGATCTTAGCATAGGAGATTATAACAAGTTGATTGAGTAAAGAAGTGAGAATATTTCAACATCCATTTTTTATTTACACTATACTTTTTTTAAGTGTAGTGCTATTTTCATTTGCTCCGGCATGGGCTCAGCAACCTGAACCTATACAGGACCAACAGGAAATATTGCCCGAAGCAGACCCGCTTAAAACAGATCGTTTTAATGTGGAGTTTTTGATTGCAGAAGGTATGCATTATATAGCAACCGACAACAATGACAAAGCATTGGAAAGTTTTATAAAGGCACACCAGATTATGCCTGAAAACGCTGCGGTAAATCATAAAATAGCAGAATTGTACCTTGAGGCAGGTGAATTAGACGAGGCCTATTATCATGCAGATAAGGCATTAAAGGCAGATGAGAGCCAATACATTTATGCCATTATGTTGGCTAAAATTCAAACTGAGCAAGGGGATCTGGTTGGATCCATTAAAACCTATGAAGCCATCTACAGCCTTTCCAACGAAGTGCCAGATGATTATTTAATTGAATTAGCCGCTCTTTATCTTTATAATGAACAACCTGACCTGGCTTTAGCAACCTATGACAGGATTGAAAAAAGATTAGGCGTTTTGGAGGAGATTAGCACTCAAAAGCAAAAAATACTGCTGAAACAAAATAAA